>CAZUNT010000027.1:0-48112 GCA_964622215.1 uncultured Caldilineaceae bacterium | reverse complement strand
GGTTATGCCAACACCTGTGCCTCCCCCGGTTGCCGAAGAGAAAAAGGGCGGAAAGCGAGCCAAAAAGAAAAAGTACAAGGTCGTCAAGGGGAGTGGCAGGGTTGGGATTTTCCAACAACTAGGCGCACTGGTGTTGCTGGCCCTACTAGCGGTGGGTGTGGTTGTGGGCGCGCTCGTGTTACTGCCTCAGGCTACGGTTACCATAATTCCGGTGGCTAAACCACTTGAAACCAATTTGGTGGTCAAAGCAGACCCCACAGCGAAATCAGTCGATTTTAAGACCCTCACTTTTCCGGCCCGGACGGCTCAAGTGGAGTTAGCCTTGTCCGGCGAAATCGAAACGATCAAAACGGAATTGGCCCCGGTGGGCAACGCGGAGGGAACTGTCACCTTTATCAATCGCACCGATAAAGCCCAATTGATTCCCATCAGCACCACCCTGGCAACGTCGGCGGGAGAACCGTTGGAATTTATAACCGCCATCACGACGGTTATCCCGGCGGGTGCAGGCGCAACCACAACTCCGACGTTAGTAATGGCAGTGGAACCGGGACCGAAAGGAAATGTGGGGCCGGGCAAAATCAACCGTTTTGTCGATCCAACCTATAACGTCGTAGCTCGGGTCATCAACGAGCAAGCTCTGGCGGGTGGGTCAATGGAGCCAGCCAAAGTTGTAGTTCAGGATGATAAGGAACGATTAGAGGCTTATCTACGCCAAAAAGTCCAGCAGGAGGGTCTGGCTCAATTGCAGGCTTCGTTGGGCGAACAGGAATTTATCTCACCGGAGACGGTGCAGGTTATTGTGCTGGACGTGAAGTATCGCGAGTTTGCCGGCGATTTTTCCGACACCTTTGGCGGAGAGATGCAAGCGGTGGTGCGGGGTACGGTCGTCGGCGGTTACAACGCCAATCGGCTGGCGTTGGCGGCCTTGCAGGCACAAGTTCCTCCCGGCTACCAACTGGATACAAAGGGCCTGCATTTTGGGGCAGGAGAAGTTCTGGATATTCAGGAACAAACCGTCACCTTCCGCATTTTGGCTTCGGGCCTGGCTGTACCGGTCATCGATGCCCACAAGGTGGCCGATGAGATTGCCTGGCGGCCCATTGGTGAGGCCCAGGATTTGCTAAACCAACACTATGATTTAGCCACTGTCCCAGGCGTTGAGTTGCAGCCCGGCTGGTTGTTGGAGTGGTTGGGGCGGCTACCCTACTCTCCTTTCCGCATCGAGGTGGAGGTTAAAGAGGCAGTTACCCTGCAGGCCAATAACAACTGAGGCAGCATGCAGTTAATGGCTTTAGATATTGGCGAAAAGCGGATAGGTATCGCTGTGAGCGACAGCGGCATTCTGGCCCGGCCTCATAGTGTCCTGGAGCGGAAATCCAAGCAGGAAGATTTTATCCGGCTGGGGCGGTTGATAGCCGATTTAAAGATCGAGCGGATTGTTGTGGGGCTGCCTTATTCGTTGAGCGGGGCTGAAACAATCGGCCCCCAGGCCCGCCGGGTGAAACGTTATGTCGAGGCTATGGCCCAAGTTATCACCATACCCTTTGAATATTTCGACGAGAGTTATTCCACGGTAGATGCGCAGACCTACTTAGCAGCAAGTGGGCAAAAAAAGGTTGGGATTGATGCGGCGGCGGCCGCCGTAATTTTGCAAAACTACCTGAACAGCCGGCGTAGGGTAACGACAAATCGAGGGCAGACCAGCCAGATGGGTGAAATAAATGGCGAGTGATAGAGTAGTGGAAATTTATATACCCAGTGAGTTGGGCTACGAGAAAATTGCTATGGCTGCGGCGGCTACGGTAGCGCACCGGATGGGTTTCTCGCATGATCGAATTGAGGATTTGAAAACGGCGGTCAGCGAAGCCGTGACCAATGCCATCGAGCATGGTAATCAACTTAACGTTGAGGTCAAAGTACTGATTGAGTTGACGATCCAGGAAAATTCACTAACCCTTAATGTTGTGGACGAAGGCAAGCAGCCGATTCCCGAATTCTTGGGTCTTGAACAGGAATTTGAAAATCGCCCCGGCTTTCCGCGTGGATTAGGGATGTTTTTGATTAAACGCCTGGTGGATGAATGGCAAGTGGTTGCAAAACCGGGGCGCAACGAGGTACGGATGGTGATTTACCTGGAGAAAAAGAGTTAATCATTGATGCTTGAAAGCAAAAACTTCCCGGAAGTTCCAACCCCCCGGGAAGTTTTTAGTTTACTCTCCCCTAATTTTTACCTCAATGAGTAGTTTGCCGAGTTGTAGAATATCTCCATCGTCCAGAGTTTCAGGGAGAAAGGGGATTAATCTTTTGCCGTTGAGAAATGTACCATTAGCGCTGGCCAGGTCTTCAACCAGTACCTCTTTATCTTTCCGTGATATACTGGCATGACGGCGCGAGACAAATTTGGCCAAATAGTCGTCGTCATAGCTCAGGTCAATTTCTGGAAAAATATTTAAAGCTGGATCCATCCGTCCCAGAATGATAACTCGATTGAGAGTCAGTTCAATTTCCCGCTTTTCACCTTCTATTTTCAAGCAAACCACAGGAAAAGGGGTTTCTGCTTGAAATGACGCCGCACCTCGGTGACCGTTTGTCCTCTTACCAATCCAGCTTATGTCTACGATATCCAACGGAACCGTATCTCGGTTTTTGTGGCGGAGTAAATAATTACCACACTCCTCACAAAAAACAGTATTATCTATGTGGATGGTTCTACAAAATCGACACTCAATCATTGCCGGCCTATTCGGTCATGTGATCCAACAGTATCTTCAATCCAGAATCTCGGCTTCTCTAAGAGAAGCCGAGATTCGCAAACCAATAGGCGGGATTCTAACTGGATTTGTTAACAGTACAGATTGCCTATAATAAATGGTAACAGACCCCCGTTTGAATCCAGTTTGAACTTCCTTAGAAAACCATTTGAAAACGTTATCACCGGGGAACAAATGGGCAATTTGTCCTACCTTACCCAGAATTGGGGGCGGATTAATCTTCTTAGGACGAATGTCACCTTGCGTAAATTGTGGTACAATGGTAAATAACATAAGATGATAGGGGCAATACACCTGAAAAGTTATCGTCAGCTAAGGATTCGATCCCGTTATTGTTTTTCGGTTCTATAGGGGTAATTATGGCGACTATTCTTTATGTAGATTTTGATGAAACCGCCCAAAAGTTAGTTCAGTCAACCCTGGGTAAACAATACAATATCATCACAGCGGTCGATGGACCAACAGCCATCCAATACTGTGCTATGATTCAGCCCGATCTTATTTTAATCAACCTGGCTTTACCTGATATTGATGGCGGTGAATTGGTTTCCCGGCTGAAGATGTTTATGCCCCAAACCCCGGTTTTGGTGGTTAGCGATTATCATCTGGCGTCTGATAAACTACAGAATGTTATCACTACCTCGGATGGAATCCTGACTAAACCCTTTCAAGTAGATGAACTGTTGCATCGGGTTTATTCATTTTTACCACCGATTACGACCCCACCTCAATCTCCGGCTGCATTGTCGGCGGATGAGGCGGTTAAACAATTTCAAGCTCAGATTACGGCGCTAAACCAGGCGAACCAGCGGCTGGCCTCGCTCAATGCCATTAGTGCGCTGATTGGCACCAGCCTGGATTTAGAGCATCTAATGGATGAAATCCTGGCCCAGATTCACAAAACGATTGCGTTTGACAGTACCACTTTGTTGCTGTTGAAAGGGGAAGTCCTGGAGGCGGCCGCTTCACGGGGTTTTACCGAATATCGGCGGGGCATGAACATTTATCGAAAAAATGAGAAAAACTCGGCCTGGCATGCGGTCAAAAATAAACTCCCGCTTATTATCAATGATGTAACCAAAAGTGATTACTGGGAACCCCGGCCTGAATTAAGCCGGATCAGGTCCTGGCTGGGTGTACCCCTCATTTATAAAGATCGCGTAGTGGGGGTTTTAACCCTGGACAAAAACGAGCCAAATGCTTTTACCGACACCGATGCTCGTTATGTCTTTACCCTGGCCTACCAGCTTGCCATTGCGGTAGAAAATGCCCAACTTTTTGAAGAGTGGGAGGATCAGGCAACCCGCCTTAAACTCATCAATGAAGTGGGCCGGGAGATTACAACCATCCTCGAAATGAATAGCCTGTTTGAGGCGCTGGCCAAAGCTATTTTTGAACGTTTACACTATGATCGAGTTGCCATTTTACAGGTAGATGAGTCTCGGTCTTATTTAATCCTAAAAGCTATTTACGGCGATGCACCGCCATCGCTACAAGTGGGCGCCCACTGTCAGGGTATCAATGTTGGGCTTATTGGCAAAGCTATTCTCAGCGGGCACTCCGTTCTGGTTAATGATGTCTCGCAGGAAAATGAGATCGTATTTTCAGCCGAGATGAAGGTTCAATCCAGATTGGTGGTGCCTATTTTTATCGAAAACCAGGTAGAAGCTGTTATTACCGTTGATAGCGACAAGATCAACAGTTTTGATGACCACGACTTATGGACCTTGAGCAGCCTGGCCAGCCAGGCGGCGACAGCCCTATCCAATGCCCGTCTTTATCGAGACCTGGCTCAACGCCTGCGCGACCTGGCCGTGTTACATGATGCCAGCCGGGCGTTAACCTCAACGATTGCCCTGGACAAGATGTTGGCGCTGATTACTGAGCGCGTCTGTATCGCCCTGTTGGCCGAAAACGGCTATGTCTTGTTGGTAGATGGCCGGGATGACAAGCTGACCTTTGCCGCTACCAGCGGTTCCGAAACAGATGACTTGGTTGGGGTAAAGCTTAATACCAACATAAAATTCATTGAAGAAGTTATTTTAGAAGATGCGCCGTGTGCATTTAATCTTTCCCCTGATAATCCTGACCAATTTATCGAGTTGGAGAAGATTATTCACCGCAAAATCCATACGCTCCTCATGTCGCCGGTTAAAACGCACGGGATCATTATCGGCATGGTTATCCTCATCAATAAACAAATTGGCGACTTTAACATCAGCGATCTGAACTTGCTCAGCGCCTTGAGTCAATTGATGGCCGGCGCAGTAGAGAATGCTCAACTGTTTAAGCAAATTCACGCTTATTCTGACCGGCTGGAACGAACCGTTTTAGCCAGAACAGAGCGTCTACAAGCTATTAAACAGATTAGCCAAGTGGTTAGTCGAGGACTGGACCTCGATGAGCTATTGGAGGTGGTGGGGCAAGATTTTAGCCAAATCTTTACGTCGGAAAAGTCTGATGAGGTGGTGCAGGTGGTCATTGGCCTGATAGATGGCTCAAAGATCGGGCTGAGAAGACTTAAAAGCTCGATAAAGAGGAAGAGAGCCGCCAAAATCAGGTATACAACGGAACCCCCCCGGTTTCGCCGGGCCGTTTCCTTAAAAATTGACCCTGAAAAACCAATTGGGCAGGTAATCGTTCAAGCCCAACCACTTATCCTTAACCGGATCAATTCGCAAGCTATCTATCCCCCTAAATTTGGTGGGATGAATAAAATCATTAACTCGATCATTATGGTTCCGTTGATAACCGGTGGTAAAACAGTTGGGCTGATTATGATTGAAAGCCAGGCGGCCAATGCCTTTGATGAGAGCGACCTGGAAACTTTAGAGATGTTAGCCTTCCAGGTAGCCAGCGCCATTGAGCATGCCCGGCTGCTGCAAAAAACTAAGGATTTTGCTATTGTTGAAGAGCGTACCCGCCTGGCCCGCGACATGCATGATGGCGTGGCTCAAAATTTGGCCTATCTGCTCATTCAAGTGGATCGTTGCTTGAACATGGTTGAAGAAGGTGGTAAACTAGAGAAACAGCTTGAGCAGATCAGCGCTTTGCTGAAACAAAATATTGATGAATTGCGGCGAAATATTTTTGATTTGCGGCCTGTTGAACTTGAGGGCAAATCAATTTTTGAGGTTCTTAAAAATTTTGTCACCGAATTTGGACGGCGTTGGAATCTAAAGACCAGCTACCTTGTCGAAGGAGAATTTATCGAAATCCCCCCTGAAGTAGAGAGTAGCCTTTATCGCATCCTGCAAGAAACGCTGTCAAATGCCCGGCAACATGCTCAATGTACTGAACTATCGGTGAAGGTGACCATTAAAGATGACCAGTGGGTCACTATGGAAATTCGGGATAATGGGCAGGGCTTTGACGTCCAGCAGGTTACTCCTAACTCCCACCACTCACAAACCAAGCCCCCATCGTCCAGAGAACATCAGGGCAGGGGTCTGGGTTTAATTTCGATGCGTGAACGAGCCAGGAGAGTAGGGGGACAACTGATCGTAGAAAGTGACAGCCAGCAAGGGACTCGGGTAATTGCCATGTTGCCCTTGCGGGTTGGCGTTGCAAATAATAAGGAATAATTGGTTCTGACCGAGATTTTTAGAAGGCGGAAAACTGGTTATGGATAAAATAAAAGTTTTGCTGGCCGATGATCACTCCCTTTTCAGGGAAGGTATCCGCTCTTTATTAGAAGATCAAGAGGATATTGAAATTGTGGGGGAAGCAGAAGATGGCCTGGAGGCCGTTCAATTGGCAGGCATATTAAAACCAACAGTGATCTTAATGGATATAAATATGCCGGTTATTGATGGCGTTGAAGCAACCCGCACCATTCTAAAAAATGACGATACCTCCGGCATTATCATCCTGACGATGTACCCCCAGGATGAGTACGTTTTTGAGGCCCTCAAAGCCGGCGCGAAAGCCTACCTTTTGAAAGATACTCGTTCCAAAAGGTTATTGGAAGTTATTCGCAGTGTCCATAAAGGGCAGGCAGTTATTGACGCCGAGATGACCACCCGTCTTTTAAACGAATTCCGCCGCCTGGCTGATAAAGGCGAAAGCGCCCCTAAATTACAACCCCTCACCGATCAAGAACGCAGAATCTTAACCCTGGTAGCTGTAGGAGCCAGCAATAAAGATATTGCGGCTGACCTGAATTTATCTGAACGCACAATTAAAAATTATCTTTCCGTTATCTTTCAAAAACTTCAAGTCAACAACCGCACGGAAGCGGCTATTCGGGCCGTGCGAGATGGGCTGGTTGAACGAAGTTGAAGCAAGATGATTTTAGCGTCGAATCTGATTACTTTGATAAGTACTTTGGGGCAGAGTAATCAGTACCTTTTGTCACGGTTCTTGGCCTCTTTTTTCGGTACTTTTGCCTCTATAAATTTGCCAAGTTATCTCCTATAATTTGAACTAAGAACGGGGAGTTTCTTTTAAAATTCCCTACCCAGCAAAATTGACAGTCAAATTGAGGTAGCAAAATGGCTTGGTGGTTACAGCTTTCTTTACTTTGGTTAAGTATCGACATAGTAATCATTGCTACAGCTTGGTATGGCATAACGACGCTCAAGCCCCACTTTCCCAATTGGTGGAAGCGGGTCATCGCTGATGTGGAACCTAACTACACCCTGGAATTTGAAACAGTTGAAACACTCAAAGCTTCGCTCTTAGTAACAAAAGTAACCCGGTAGGAAATTCTCAAACTTCACCCTGCTAGGATGAGTGGCTAACACCATGAATAAACTTATTCGTATCTTAATTGCCGATCCAGACACAGATTTTTCAAGTAATCTTGCCGCTTACCTGAACAAACAGGAAAACATCAAAGCGATTAATACGGTACGCGATGGTCAAGGAGCAGTCAACGTTTGTAAAGAAGCGCTACCTGACTTGGTGCTAATGGATTTGCATCTCCCAGTGCTGGATAGTATTAGGGCAATTCAAGCCATCTTAAACCAAAATGAGCGGATCAGAATTCTTGGTATCTCTGCCATTCCCAATGATCGGTATGCGGTTGAAGCCATCAAAGCCGGCGCTCGGGGTTATATCGAACGGAATGGCAAGGAAGATCTGGAAACCATTGTCGCCGCTATTCGGCAAGTGGCTACGGGTGAAGTTGTACTGAACCCCGCGCTAGCGTCGAGCATTCTTCAGGAGTTTTACCGGCTAGCTGATTAAAACCCCGGTACTTATGCTTCGGTCATTAAACTGCCGCAGTTCTGCTCTTTTAAATCTTAAGGAGTTTATTGCATGTTAGCACTCAAAGAATTTGCCAACTTCATTTTTCTTAACCTGGCAAATCTGACTACAACCTATGATCGACTGTTGGCAGAAAATGATGAGGCTTACAAAACCCTCCCGGTCGACACCCGGATTGTCTCGGCTCGCAGGCTTATCAAGGCCGTGGCTGAAGCTTGTGAGGCCGGAACTCCTGACCCCTTTCGTCAACATTTTGATAGCCCTCATAAGGATGCCCATTTTCTGGGCGGTTATAAATCTCCTCAACCCCTCCTGGAAATTGAGTATTTGGGCCAAACGCTTACCCCTGTTGTGACTAATTTAGAGGCCGGTAAATTCTTATGGCAAACCTTAGCCGATGTCCGCGCTCTGGTTATTAAAGAGATAAAAGGTTCATTTATCCTATCTAGCCCTGCCTCTTATCCCCCTTCCCAGGAAGAGACCGGCCTATTCGTAAACGCGGATGAGCACAGGCAGGCTGAGGAACAACTTCGCAAATTATCTACGGCGGTTGAGCAAAGCGCCAACACCATCGTGATTACTGACATTAACGGCTACATCCAATATGTTAACCGTAAGTTTACTGAGACGTCCGGTTACACCCGCGAGGAGGCGATAGGGCAACATACCCGCATCTTAAAATCGGGTATAACCCCGGCTGAAGAATACAAAAAGTTATGGGAAACCATCATGGCCGGCGGTGAATGGCAGGGGGAGTTTTGCAACAAGAAAAAGAACGGTGAAACCTATTGGGAGTATGCCTCCATTTCGCCGATTAAGGATGAAGCTGGGGTTATCACCCACTTCCTGGCGGTAAAAGAGGAGATTACCCGGCGTAAGCAGATGGAGACAGCGCTAGACCAAGAACGCCATTTTCTACGCATTCTCATCGATCGCTTCCCCGATTACATTTACGCCAAAGATACCGAAAGCCGGTTTACCCTGGCCAACACGGCTACGGCGCAGAGTTTAGGAGTTGCCACACCGGAGGAGTTAATCGGCAAAACGGACTTCGATTTTCATCCCAGAGAATTGGCCGCTCAATATTATGCCGATGAACAGCATCTCCTCCGATCAGGCCAGCCACTCCTGAATAAGGAAGAGCTTATGATTGATCCCTCCGGCAACCAGCGCTGGCTCTCAACCAGCAAGGTGCCCTTACAAGACAGCCAGGGGAACATTAGCGGATTTTTTGGCATCAACCGGGATATTACCAAGCGCAAGATGTTAGAGCAGCAAATTCAAGAGTCATTGGGACGCCGTGCCCGCCAGGTCCAAACCAGCACGGAGATTGCTCAGCATATTAGCACAGTCGCTACCCTGGATGATCTTTTTCGGCAAGTGACTGACCAGGTACAGACCCAGTTTGGTTATTATCACGTTGAAGTTTACACCCTGACCGAAGACGGACTGGTGTTACAAGAGGGTACTGGCGAGGCAGGTCGCCACATGAGGGAGGCCGGCCATAAAATCCCGCTCACAGATGAAGAGAATTTGGTGGTTCGCGCTCTTTGGAGTGGTGAACCGGTGCTTGTGCCCGACGTTTCCCACCAATCGGCCTGGCTGCCCAATCCACTTCTACCCGAAACAAAAGCGGAACTGGTTGTACCCATTAATTTAGGGGCCGAGATACTGGGCATGCTTGATGTACAAAGTGACCGGGCGGGCGGCCTTAACGAAGAGGATGAACTGGTGCTGGTAGGTTTGTGCGGTCAAATTGCAGTGGCTATTGACAGCCGCCGGGTTGAAGCTGAACGCCGGCGGATGGAGGAGAGACTGACTGAGGAACGTAATCTATTGCGCGCCCTGGTAGACAATCTCCCGGATCAAATTTATATCAAAGACGCCGAAAACCGGTTTTTACTGGTCAACCCGGCCGTTGCTTATAACTTAAAGGTTGCCACGCCTGACGAGGTAGTGGGCAAGACCGATTTTGATTTTTTACCCGTAGAACTGGCTGAACAGTCCTATGACCATGAACGGGCTTTATTACAATCGGGTCAACCCGAACTTGATTATGAAGAATCCGGGGCTGACCCCGAGACGGGTACGACCAAGTGGTTTTTGAGCACCAAAGTACCTTTCCGGGATAGCCAGGGCCGAATTGCCGGGTTGGTGGGGCTAAACCGGGATATTACCTCCATAAAACAGACCCAGGAAACCCTGGCCGAAACCCTGGCCGAAACAGAAGCACTCTATCAGGCCAGCGCCGACTTGAACCTGGCTCAAACGTATGAGGATATTCTGCAAGTGCTGCGCCGCTATACCCTCATGGGGCAGGGGGCGCAAAATATCAGCCTGAACCAATTTGATCGCCCCTGGACAGACACCCAGACCCCCATCTGGATTAAGGTGCTGGCCCGTTATAGCGAGTTACCGCAGGAAAATGTCAGAGCGCGGTATCCGGTGAACGCCTTCCCCTCGATCCATCAACTCCTCCAAGCCAATGCGCCCACTTTGATTGAAAATGTACAGACTGACCCCCGTTTAGACAATAATGCCCGGATGCTCTATGGACAACAGTTTGGGGCCAAGAGTACTATTTTTGTGCCGTTAGTCGTTGGCAGACAGTGGATTGGTTATACCAATGCCATTTATCAACAACTCACTACCTTTCCAGAGCCGGAAGTGCGCCGGCTGATGTTGCTGGCCGGCAATGCAGCAGTGGCAATGCAGTCTATCCTCCGCTTGACCAAGAGTGAGCGCAGTGAACACCGCGAACGTTTGCTGCGCGAGGCCAGCACCGCTATGACCAAGGCGATTGATCCCGAAACAATTATCAAAGTTGGCTTAGAGGCGCTGGGACGGGAGTTAAACCAACCCGGTATAACCATCCAACTAACCCCTGAAACAGGGTCACAGGTGTTCATCCAGCAAAGCTGGAATACCGCCACATCCTCCCTTCAGCCAACCTTTGTTTACGATGGCAGTGGAGTCCACATGCAGCCAGCCTCTCCTCCGGTGGAGGGAGATTTTGTGACTATTCCTATCCGGTTGCGAGATACCTCGATTGGTCAATTAAGGTTACCCTCAAACAGCGACCAAAGTTGGGCCGAAGAGGATATCGCTTTTGCCGAAGCTATGCTGCGTGAAATAGTGGTAGCCCTGGAAAACAGCAGCCTGGTCCAGGCAATTCAACGCCAAGCCCGGCGGGAGCAAACCATCCGCGAAATTACCGAAAAGATGCGCGCCGCCACCAGCCTGCAAGATTTGGTCCAAACAACGGCGCGCGAATTAGGCCAGCGCCTTTCGACGGGGCATGCGGTGGTAGAGCTGGGCATCGAGACAGATAAAACAACTGATGACCATAATCACCAATGAATCTCATTCTACAGGATGGTAGAAAAAATTTACTATGATCAATCTTTATCAGCTTCTCAAAAAAGAATCCAAGTTTATTTTACTTCTTTCACTCTTAGCCGTTGTTTTTATTTTTAGCGGTTGTGTCCCCCAGGCTGCTCCTAAGACTTACCGGGTGGGTGTTCTGTCCGGCCTGGAATTTATGGCCGATATCACCGACGGCTTCAAGACCAAAATGACCGAGTTAGGCTATGTTGAAGGCCAGAACATCGTCTATGATGTGCAGAGAACCGATTTTGACATGGCTGCTTATAAACGTATCCTCCAGAAATTTGTAGCCGACAAGGTAGATTTGATTGTGGTGTTTCCGACCGAAGCCACCATAGAGGCCAAAGCAGCTACCCAAGGGACCGACATTCCAGTGGTTTTTACCTTTGCCCTCATCGAAGGGATGGATGTAGTCGACAGTGTGCGCGAACCGGGCGGTAATATCACCGGGGTGCGTTACCCTGGCCCAGACATTGTGCTCAAGCGTTTTGAGGTCATGCGCGAGTTGGTGCCCCAGGCCAAACGGATGTTGGTACCTTATCAGAAAGCCTACCCCATTGTAGGTCCTCAGCTCGAGGTGCTGCATCCGGCAGCAGCGGCAGCAGGGATCACCTTGATCGAAGTTCCGGCGACCAACGCAGCCGAGCTTGAGGCTGAGTTACAAACGCAAACGAATGCGGCTGAACCGGTAGACGCCATCTTGATCGTTGTTGAGCCTCTAATGGTGACGCCGGATGCCTTTGCAGTCATAGGTAAGTTTGCCTATGAGCACAAGGCGCCGATTGGCGGCGCCTTGATGACGGCAGAAGGTTACGGGTCTATTTTTGGGATAAACGTAAAAAGTATTGAAGCAGGTAAACAAGCCGCGCCCCTGGCCGATAAAATCTTTAAAGGCACTCCGCCCGGCGTCATCCCGGTGGTTTCAGCCGAGAGTTTTCTACAAATCGATTACAAAGAGGCTCAAAAACAGGGAGTGACGGTGTCGGAGGGCCTTCTCAGCCAAGCGGATGAGATTATTCGTTAATCTGAATTTTTTGATCCATTAGGGTGTAAACATGTCGGCAAGAATTGAACCTAACCCAGCCAAAGTTTCTCGAAGCTTGGTCACTGCCCTGGCTACCGCCTTTGTGGTTTTGAGTGTGCTGCCTCTCCTCCTGGTCGGTAGCATCCTGGGATATTTTTACTTTTATGAGCAGGGAGAGAAGCTTTTTTATGTGCAACAGGTTACTACAGCGGAAGCAGCGCAAGAAGTCTCGGGGTTTATCGAGCAGCTCTTTAGCGCCTTGGAGGCAAGCGTCCAAGTTGGACAAGTTTCTAATCAGGAACAGCAACGCCTGATCTTGGAAAAACTCCTGGGGTTGGAGCATGCCTTGCGGGAAGTGGTTTTGGTGGATAAGGCCGGACAAAAGATAGTCGAAGCGTCACGCCATTCTTTAATCGCTTCAACCAATTTGGTCAAGCTGGATAAGAGCGAGACCTTTGCCCAGGTGCGCCAGGATCAACGTTTTATTAGCGCCGTTTATATTGACGAGGTGACCAGTGAGCCGCTGGTTATCCTGGCCGTGCCGGTTAAAGATGTTTTTGGTGATTTTCAGGGCGCCTTATTAGCCGAAGTTAACTTGAAGTTTATGTGGGAAGTGGTTGACAAATTAGAGGTAGGACAGGCCGGGACAGCGTATGTGGTTGATAAACAGGGCAATCTAATTGCCTTTAAAAATGAGACAGCGCGGGTGTTAAAGGGTGCAAATCTAAGCCAACTTTCGAAAGTGGCGAATTTTATTCGTGGTGTGACCAGAGATGAATTTGAGTTTTACACCAGCGGAATTAATGGTGCGGCGGTGGTGGCTACTTATATACCTCTGGGTTCACCCGATTGGGCTGTCATGACCGAAATACCGGTAGAAGAAGCCTACTATGATTCTATCATCACCGCTGGTTTTTTGATAGGCGTTTTCCTGCTCATCGCGATTTTGGCCGCCGGAGCGGGTATTTATGCTTCTCGTTACTTAACCACGCCTTTACTCAATCTAACCCAAACCGCCACCCGGCTGGCGGCGGGAGAAATCGAACTTCAAGCCTCCTTGGAGGGTCCGGTCGAAGTGGTGCGCCTGGCAACTGCCTTTAACCATATGACCAGGCAGTTGCAGGAGTTGATCGACTCGTTGGAGCAAAGGGTCGCCGACCGCACGCAGCGCCTGCAGCTTGTCGCCACTCTCGGCGAACGGCTGCTGAGTACCCTCAACTCCGAAGAACTCCTGGAGGAAGTGGTCAATCAAGTTAAAGAGAATTTTGGTTATTATCACACCCATATTTATTTACTCGACGATAACGGCAAGAATTTGGTCGTAGCCGCCGGCACCGGCGAGGCCGGCGCCCAAATGAAGGCCAAACAGCACAGCATTGCTCTTAATGCTCAAACCAGTCTGGTGGCGCGTGCGGCTCGCTCCGGCGAAGTGGTCAAAGTAGATAACGTGCGCGAAGCGGCTGATTGGCTACCTAACCCTCTCCTGCCCAACACCTACTCTGAAATGGCCGTGCCGATTATGAACGTGGAAGGACGAATTGTGGGGGTACTGGATGTACAAGAGGATGAGGTGGCCGGGCTGGATGAGAGCGATGTCAATTTACTCCGTTCTCTAGTTAGCCTGATTGCCGTAGCCATCAATAATGCTCGTCTCTTTGCCGAGGTTGAAACAGCTCTGGCTAAAGCTTACGCCACTCAAGGGCGATATATTGAACAATCCTGGCAAAAAAGCAAAGCGATAACCACAGAGGGACAGTATCATTATATGCAACCCGGAGTATCCACTTTGGCTGAAGCAACTTTGGCAAAAGCCAAACACCATGCCCTAGCGCAAAAGGGGCCAACCCTGGCGGTCATTAATGAGAGCAACCCGGTT
The DNA here is from genome assembly GCA_964622215.1 of uncultured Caldilineaceae bacterium. Lineage (GTDB taxonomy): Bacteria > Chloroflexota > Anaerolineae > 4572-78 > J111 > DSQQ01. Next base: position 33,840 of record CAZUNT010000027.1, on the reverse strand, counting down.
GAGAATTCAGCCGCCCCCCTGGATACGCCAGACGGAGACAAAAAGGCCACCGCAATTGTAGCGCCAATTATCTTACACAACCAGGCGATTGGGGCCCTTCAACTATATCCGGCCCAAGCCGGCCAAGCTTGGACTGAGGATGATATAGCCATCACCGAAGCCGTCATCAACCAACTGGTCCAAACTGCCGAAAACTTGCGCCTGTTTGAAGAAACCCGCGAACGGGCCAACTTTGAACGGTTGGTGAGCGATATTACCGATAAGTTATATCAAGCCCCCTCTCTGAATATCCTGGTCAAAACGGCGGCTGAGGAGTTGGGACAGGCGCTAGGAGTATCTCATAGTTTGGTCAAATTGGGTGTAAATGAAGAAGAACACGGGACGATTCATAAATAAATTAGGAGCATATAACTATGGGAACCAGAACTTCAAAGCTTAGCGTCAGTACAGAACATACTGCCGGATCCTCGCTCAGCCTTGATCGGGAACCGACAACCAGCTATATCAGCGTGATACCCGGTCTGTTATCAGTGCTTGGTATTGGAGTTGCGGCCTACTATTTGTCGCAAGTGCATCCATCGTTAGATGCATTGGCTATAGCAATTTTACTGGGGATTGCCATCGGTATTGCCACAAATAGAGCGCCGATATTATTACCAGGGGCTCGATTTGGCGCTAAGGTTCTGATTCCGGTCGGGATCATTCTATATGGGACCAGCTTGAGTTTTGTCAGTCTAGCCGCCTTACCCGGTATGACGATTATGCTGACCATACTATGTATGGCTGCTTTTTATGTGCTCATTTTCCTGTTGGTTAAAGTTTGGAAGATAAGTCCAAAAACTGGGGAGTTAATTGCTTCAGGTTCGGCGGTATGCGGCGCCTCAGCCATTGCCGTGCTGTCGCCGGCGATGGACGCGGAGCCAGAAGACACTTCGGTTTCACTCTTGGTCATCACTGCCGTAGGTTTATTGGGGGCTATGACGTATCCGCTGCTCCAAGCGTTTTTTGGAATATCTGATATTGCCTACGCCATTTTTAGTGGGGCAACGTTACATCAGACCGGCATTGTTAAAATAGCCGTTGCAGAAATGGACAAAGAAATAATTAGCTATGCGCTGGCCGTAAAAACTGTGCGGATTGTGATGTTGCTGGCCATTGCCCTGATCACCGGCTTGCTCCATAGTCGTTCTCAGGCAGGCCAATCACCGTTGTCAATTCTTCGCCGGGTTTGGTTTTTGATCCCCTTTGCTTTGGTGGGAGTAACGATGTCGTTTGTGCCAGCCACCCAAGAGTTTTTCACTGCTATTAAGCCTTGGGCAACCTTCGTATTTTCACTGGCATTGGGCAGTATTGGTTTACTCGTAGACATCGAAAGTGTTTTGAATGCAGGCAGTCGGCCATTGGTAATCGGTTTGTTGGGCTGGATCGGTACGGTTCTATTCTTCTGGGCAGTGTCACCATTGTTCTTCTAGTGTGTGGAAAGTATAAAGGAGAAATCGAATGAAATTAGGCAAGAGTTCCCTTTTCTACAAGACCCTGTTAGCCATCGTTCTCAGCAGTGTCCTGCCAGCCTTATTAATAAGTGCCCGCCTACTGACCTTGAATCATACTTTGCTCAACACGGGAGGGGAAGATTGGGCTTTATCTGAGGAAACTGTGCAACAGATTACCGCCACTCTAACCACGGAAACCATATCCTATTTGATTTATATTTGTGTGGTCAGCAGCTTGATTGCCATTTTCACTGCGGGCGGTTTGATTGGCCCCATCAGGCGATTGCAATTGGGTATTGAGCGCTTTCGTGCTCATAACCTCAAACAGCAATCTGATGATGAGAGCAATAGCCTTAATGACCTGGAGCAACTAGGCTCTTTCGCTAGCGATGAAATTGGAGGTTTAGCCTTATCTTTCACCGATATGGCCCATCAGATCCAGTTACTGCTTACCAAGCTAGAACAACGGGTGACCGAACGCACGCGGCGTTTGGAGATTGCAGCCACACTGGGCGAGCGGGTGAATACCATCCTCAATATGGAACAACTGCTGGTAGAAGTGGTCAATCAGATCAAAGATAATTTTAACTATTACCACACGCACATTTATTTAATTGACGATAAACGAGAAAAGTTAGTGGTAGCCGAAGGTACCGGCCCGGCTGGAGCGGAGATGAAAGCCAAAGGGCACAACATCCCGTTAAATACCCCCATCAGCCTGGTAGCCCGTGCCGCTCGCACCGGTCAGACCATTAGGGTTGACAATGTGCGCGAGGCTTCAGATTGGCTGCCTAATGCGCTTCTACCTAATACTTATTCGGAGATGGCCGTCCCCATCATCCTGGAAAAGGAGGTTGTTGGAGTATTGGATGTGCAGCAGGATAAAATTGCCGGCCTGGACGAGGGCGACGCCAACCTCCTCCGCTCCCTGGCTAACCAGGTGGCCGTAGCTATCCGTAATGCTCGCCACTTTGCCAGGACTGAAATGGCCCTGGCTGAGGCGCGCACCGCTCAGGCGCGCTATTTAGAGCAAGCTTGGGGGCAAGAAAAAACGGCCCAACGACAGGCATTATATCATTATCAGCGATCCGGGGCCTTGCCTTGGAACTCAGAAACCCAAAGCCAAGACGCATTGGCCGTACCCATCCAGTTGCAGAACCAAACGATTGGGGTGATTCAACTTCACGAAACAGATCACCCCCAACCCTGGAACGAGCGAGAATTAGCCTTGGTTAAAGCAGTCGCCGAACAAATAGCCCAGGCCGCCGAAAACCTGCGCCTGTTTGAGGAAACCCGTGAACGGGCCGGCCGTGAGCAAGCTATCCGCGAAATTACCGATAAACTCCGCGCTGCTCCTAACCTGGACACGCTCCTGGAGACCGCCGCCCGTGAATTGGGACAGAGGCTCGGAGTACGTCATACGGTGTTGGAGCTGGGTATTGAGCCAAATATCTCCTCAGGTAGATGAAGGTAAAGGAGATGAAATCAAAAAGCTGGTTAAAACCTTTGCTCGTAACCGCGTGTTTGTTATTGCTTCTTGTGTCTTCCAGGCCGGTCGCTCCGGCGTTAGCCGAAGACCCCACAGAGGCGGCCATAAAAAAATGGGCCAAAGCGTTTCAACCCTCGGCGCTCTCGGAAGAGGAACGTATAGCCGAATTACGCTGGTTTGCTCAGGCGGCCGCGCCCTTTAGAGGGAGAACCGTTTACTCGGTGGCCGAGGATATTAAAACCCACTTTTGGGAAAGCGAGGTACTGGCCCAGGCTTTTGAAGAAATTACCGGGGTTAAGGTAGAGCACGACATCATTGGTGAAGGTTCGGTGGTGGAACGGTTGGTGGAACAGCAAACTACCGGCCGGCGTATTTATGATATTTACGTCAATGACGCCGATTTGGTGGGGACCCATCTGCGCAGTCGAAATGTGGTTAATTTGACCGAATATATGGCCGGTGAAGGTAAAGTTTATACCAACCCCTACCTGGATTTGGATGATTTTCTGAACCTTGAATTTGGGCAAGACTATGATGGGAAGCAATTACAGCTCCCGGATCAGCAGTTTGCCAACCTGTACTGGTTCCGGTATGACTGGTTTACCCGGCCCGAACTCCAACAAGCCTTTCAACAGGAATACGGCTACGAGTTGGGAGTTCCGCTAAATTGGGCAGCTTATGAGGATATTGCCAGGTTTTTTACCGGCCGGGAAATTGATGGGCAAAAGGTCTATGGGCATGTAGATTATGGCAAAAAGTCACCCTCTTTAGGCTGGCGGTTTACCGATGCCTGGCTGTCCATTGCCGGGGTGGGTGATGTGGGGCTGCCTAATGGCCTGCCGGTAGATGAATGGGGCATCCGGGTTCAGAGTAGAGTCCCGGTTGGGGCCTCGGTGGGGCGCGGTGGAGAAGCCAATGGACCGGCCGCCGTTTATGCCCTGAGCAAATATGTCGAATGGATGGATAAGTATGCCCCGCCTGAATCTAAGAATTGGACCTGGGTTGACTCCGGGCCGCAGGCCGGCCGGGGTGATATTGCCCAGCAAATTTTTCTGTACATCACCTGGTTGTCGGATGACACCTTTCGCCAGCCCCCGATGGTGGGACCAGACGGCAAGCCGGTGTGGCGGGTGGCCCCCACCCCGCACGGCAAGTATTGGGATGAGGGCATGAAGGTCGGCTATCAGGATGCCGGCAGTTGGACCATCCCCCGGAATGTGGAGGGGCAGCGGCGAGCCATGGCCTGGTTGTGGGCTCAATTCTGTGTATCAAAAACAGTGACCTTGAAAAAGTTTCTGGTCGGCGGCACGCCAATTCGGAAATCAACCATCTGGTCAGATTATGTAACCGAACATAAAGCGGATTGGGGCGGCGTCATTGAGTTTTACCGCTCAGCGGAAGAAATTAAGTGGACCGGGACAGGCCTGAATGTGCCTGATTATCCCAAATTGTCGGCCTTTTGGTGGCCCAATGTGGCCCGGGCCATTGAGGGCGAAGCTACACCGCAACAGGCGATGGATGCCATTGCCTATTCAATGGATGAGGCGATGGGCAAGATGCATATGGCCAGATATTCACCATTGCTGCGCCCTGCCAAGAATCCCCAAGATTGGCTGGCGCAGCCGGGGTCGCCCAAACCAGAACGGCCTGAACAGAAACCTGAAACGATTCCTTACGATGAATTGATCAAACAGTGGGCAGAAACGACTGAACAGTAAGTATTAGGAGCTACTGATGAAAATCAGATTAGGCATTGGTCAAAAATTAATCATAGTAGTAGTAGCAATTTTGATTTTGTTTACTATTGGACTGGCTACTGTTATTAGAAACACCAGCCTAAATAACCTCACCAAAGTCAAGCAGGCTGAACTTGACCGGATGTCTCAAATTTTGGCTCGGCGTATTACCGAGATGGAACAAAGTGCGGTTCTGACCGCTCGCAGCTTTGAGGAAAGTAAACCGATTCTGTCCGAAATTCAACTTATCACCGGTTTTGGCCCTTACTACTCGGACCCAGGCTCTTATGTGCCGGCTGACTTTAAAAACTACGGCGTTCCCATAGAAAACTCCGCTAAGATTTATACTTTTCAATCACAGTTGAATCTGATCCAGCAATTACGCCCGGTTCAACGTCTTAACAATTTCAGCACCATCAGTTTTTATGTCCTCTCTCCCTTTGGCATTGTGCCTGAGGCCAAGCCGACTCTCGCACTCCGGCTTGAGCAGAATGGGATAATTGTGTCTCAATTTACCTATAAAGGAAACACCAACGATTCTATCTTCTATTATGCTTCCTGGAATCAATTTCGTCCCCCTGCCCTGGATTATTTTGACATCAGTTCCGCTTATTCGGCTGCGCCTGACCGGTATTACCGGGAAAACAACTTCACCATCACCGGCACGGTTACCGTCCCATTTTTTGATTCAGTCGGGCAGCAAATTAGTGAGCCGCGCTCACAAATCGTTATCAAAGACGGTATTCCCGTAATTCAGACCTGGTACCCCGTTAAAACCCCGCTACTGCATCCCGAAACCTGGGCTGAAGAAACGGTTCCGGTCGGAGTAGTGGTCATTGAACAAACCTTGGGGTCCAGCACGCTGGCGCTGCTAAAGGAGCAACTCGGCGGCTCGAAGGACCAACTGGGTAACCTTGATGTAGGTTTGGCCCAAGCTGGAAATTTACTAGAGAGCAGCCTGGCTGGATCAGGTTCCGGCGAAACGATCAGACTGGCTGAAAATAAGACCATTGCTTTTAATCAAGGCAACTTTTATTATGCCCAAAAAGGCATTAATTTTTCTGATAACACCTCTTCTGGTCTGGATGCGATTGTCCTGAGTCCCGTTTCGGAATTAGAGCAGTTGAATCAAACCTTAAGCATTGAGCTTGGTTGGGTTTCCCTGGTAGCTATTATCGTCATCAGCATAATCTTCTATCTAGGAATTCAATATCTGGTGAGCCGGCCGCTGGGTGGGCTAATGAGAGGGGTGGAATTAATTACCGCCGGAGATCTATCGCAAACCGTACCGGTTCGCTCACGGGATGAATTAGGGCAGTTGGCGCTGGCTTTTAATGGGATGGCCGGTCAATTACGCCAGCTCATCGGTTCGTTGGAACAACAGGTAGCCGATCGAACCAAAAACCTGGAAATTGTCAACGCCCTTGGCGAGCGCCTCAACTCGATCCTTAACTTTGACCACCTTCTCAATGAACTGGTCAACCAGGTCAAAGAGCAGTTCGGTTATTACCACACGCAAGTATATTTAATCGACCCCTTGCGACAAAACATCGTGATGGCGGCCGGGGCAGGTGAGGTTGGAGCGCAAATGAAGGCCGCCGGTCACCAGATTCCCCTCAATGCGCCAACCAGCCTGGTAGCCCGCGCGGCTCGTACCGGTAAAATTGTAAAGGCAGATAACGTCTACGAGGTTTCAGATTGGTTACCTAATCCTTTACTGCCCCATACCCACTCTGAGATGGCTGTGCCCATTATATTAGAAGAACAAGTCGTGGGCGTACTGGATGTACAGGAGGATAAGATTGCCGGTTTAGATGAAGGTGATGCCAGTCTGCTCCGTGCTCTGGCTAACCAGGTGGCCGTAGCTATCCACAATGCCCGCCTCTTTAGTGAGGTTGAGACTGCCCTGACCGAAGCTCATGAACTTCAGCAGCGATATATCGAACAGAGTTGGGATAAAACTAAAGTGACTAAAAAGAATGTAAGCCGGGTGCAGTTTAGTTTGGGCGAGTCACGAACACTGGACGAAAACATTATTGCCGAAGCCCGGCAGCAAGCCATGCTCTATCAAGGCATGACTCGTGTGGATCTCAACATCAATGAAGCGACGAACCAGGCCCTGGTCGCGCCCATAACTCTGCGTGGGGTTCCTATTGGCGACATACAACTGCATGAACCCAATTCGCAACGAGAATGGACCGAGGGCGAATTAGCCCTGATTACGGCGGTGATTGACCAGGTGGCCCAGGTAGCCGAGAGCATCCGGCTGCTTGACGAAAGCCAAGAACGGGCCAGCCGGGAACAACTGATTAGCCAGATTTCCAACAAAATGCGCCGCGCCCCCAACCTCGAATCGCTGATGGAAGTTGCCATAACTGAGTTATCTCGTGTTTTAGAACCAGCCCGCACTTTTGTTCACCTGGGGTTGAAGACAGAAGGAGCATCTGCCGGAGGAACCACGACAAATGGTGAAAATGGAGCAGAACAATCAAGATGAAGACGAGAAAGCCAACCCTTCAACACACCTTATCTCAACTTGAAACAGTAGCCCGGGTAAGCACGGCGGTTTCCACTGTTTTGGATACCTCCATCTTGCTCTATACCGTAGCTGACTTGGTCAAAGACAGTTTCGATTTGTACCATGCCCATGTTTACCTGGTCAATGAAGCAGGCGATACACTTAACCTGGCGGCTGGCGCGGGGGTTGTAGGAGAACAGATGGTAGCTCAAGGCTGGAGCATTCCCCTGGCGCGAAAACAATCGCTGGTAGCACGCGCCGCGCGGTCCCGGCAGGGGGTTATCGAAAACAATGTCCGGAAAGCGCCAGACTGGCTGCCTAATCCCTTGCTACCCGAAACACGCTCCGAATTAGCCGTACCCTTGATAGTGGGTGAGTACGTATTGGGCGTGCTCGACGTGCAATCAGATAAAATCAACCATTTTACCGAAGAAGATGCGCATATCCAGATGATTTTAGCTACCCAGGTAGCAGTGGCCCTCCAGAATGTCAGGTTGTTTGCCGAAACGGCCCAACGGGCCACCGAGTTGGAGATGCTCAGCCACATCAGCCGGCGGCTCTCGGCGGTACTTGATCCAAAACAGTTGATCGCCGAGGTGGTCGAACAGGTTGGTACAGTTTTTAACTACTATTACACGCAAATCTATCTGTTTGATCATATTCAAGAGAACCTGGTTCTAGCCGGCGGCACCGGCGAAGCCGGGCAGATTCTATTGGCGCGCCAGCACAGTTTGCCCAAGGGGCGAGGCCTGGTAGGCCGGGCGGCCGAGCAAAATGAGGCGGTTCTGGCCCCCGACGTGCGGCGGCACATTGGGGTAGAAATTATCACCCAGGCCAACCTGGAGGATGTTTACCGCCGGGAGATTGATCCGGCTGTCGAAGCCGCATGGTATGCCCAATATATCAACCAGTGTTTTAGCGATATCAAAGCGATGGAGGATTGGCTGACCCTGTATCCCGACCGGGCCGGCAAAACACTTAAGCTTGGTTATGTCTCACACTCCCCCGACGTTTTCCCCCACATGATCCGACGGGGGGTAGAGGCGGCGGCGCGTGATTTACAGGTTGAGGTTGAACTGGTAGCCCCGGCTCGCGAAAGCGAACACCTGCCCCTGTTTAAGGCGATGGTACGGCAGGGGAAGGATGGCCTGATCGTAATCCCAGACCGGCCTAATTGGGTCGAGCCAATCCGGCAGGCTATGACCGCCAACATTCCGGTGGTCACGTCCAACCGCGACCTAAAATCCTCGCCGGCCATGATGCATGTAGGGCCGGATAATTTTCAAGCGGGAGTCATCCTGGCCCGCGAGTTGGTCAAGTTGTTACAAGCTACAGGGCAGCACCAGGGCAAAATTCTGGTGAGTACCGGGGTAGCTGACAGGAATGCCGGGATCAGGCATGGCCTGCGTGACACGAATTACACCCTGATCAGCCTGGAAGGGTTCTTAGAGGACCTGTCGTTCCTGGAGAGTTACTGGGGGCAGGCCATCACTGATCATCCCGACTTGATTGCCGCCGTAGGGCTTACCGGAGCAGAAGCCCCGATCCTGATTGAGATCAAACGTCGCACCCAGGGTCAATGGCTGCTGGTCGGCTTCGACCTGGAACCAACAGTTCTGGAGGCCATCCGAGATGGGACCATGCAAGTTACCCTTGGCCAGCACCCCTACCTGCAAGGTTACTTGCCCATCCTGGCCCTGGTTGAGCATTTACGCTATGGCAAATCACTGCAAGGCTGGATAGCCGAAGGCTGGCTGCCCAATTCGCTCTTGCCGGAAACAAAAACCGAAGTGGCTGTGCCGATTGCTTTAGGGGATCAGGTGTTAGGGGTGTTAGACGTGCAGCACAATGTCGCCAATAGCCTGAAACCGGAAAACGCCAGCTTGCTACGCTCGGTAGCCGACCAGGTAGCGGTAGCCTTGCAGAACGCTAATCTGTTTGAGCAGGCTCAGCAGGCCGGCTACTTATTAGCCGAGCGGGTAAAAGAGCTTGACTGCCTGAACGATATTGGCCGGGAAGCCGAAGAGGCATCCTCGGTAAGCGAATTTTTGCAGTGGGTTACCCAGCGCGTGCCGGCAGCTATGCGTTACCCGGACGAGTGCGTAGTAGCTATCGAGTACGATGGCCAGGTTTACGGCAAACCCGAGGCGATGACGCTAGCCCAGCAGATGGTGCATGGTCTGCGTTTGGGGGGAGAGATAGTAGGCCGGATTTATATTGCTTACACCAAAAAGGAAGATTTTATTAACGAGGAGAGCATGTTCTTGGGAGGTATTGCCCGGCGGGTCAGCGCCTACATCGAGAGTCGCCTCCTCTTTGAGCAAGTGCAAGGGCGCGCCCATCGTGAGCTACTCCTACGCGAGATTACGACCCGGATTCGGAGTGCAGCCGATGCCGATACAATTTTGCGCGTAACGGCCAAAGAAGTAGGACGTGCCCTGAAACGGCCGGCGTTTGTGTACCTGGGACAACCGGACAATAAAGACAAGCAGCAACCGCAGGCTGTGGACGACATAGGAGATTAGAGATTAAACTATATCTACGCGAAATATTTACTCTCTAATCTCCAACAGGGAATAGTAAGAGGTAAGCTTATGAGCAAAAAGTCTGAAATTTCGGCGAATGGGGAACAACCCTCATCTGAACGATCCCCAAAATTGACCAGGGTGAATGGGCCTTTGGCTAAAACCTCTAAAGTAACCGGCCAACCCCAGCACCGCACCGAGGAACTTCGGGAAACACAAGAAAACCTAGAGCAATCTATCTCCCTCCTAAACGCTACGCTTGAGGTGCTGGATGAAGGGATCATCGTCGTTGACCTGGCCGGACAGATAATTACCTTCAATCAAAAGTTTGGGCAGATGTGGGACATGCCGGATGCCCTTGTCGAAGACCACCAACAGCGTTTCGATTTTATGGCCAACCATTTAAAAGAGGCCGGTCAATTTTTGCAACTGGTGACGGAGTTATCTCCTCAGCCTGAAGCCGAGGGCTACGACATTTTTGAATTGAGGGATGGACGATTTTTTGAGTGCCACACCCGGCCGCAGTGGTTAGGCCAGCAAATTGTGGGGCGGGTCTGGAGTTTTCGCGACATTTCCAGGCGCAAGCATTTGGAATTGAAACTGCATGACTCCCTGGAACGAAGTAAACGCCAGGTCCAACTCTCAGCTCAGGTGGCGCAAGCGATTGCCACCTTGGCCAATGAAAAAGAGTTATATCAATGGGTGGTAACCCAGATCAATGAACAGTTTAGTTTCTACCACACCCAATTATGGCACTATCAGCCTGATCTCGACGAATTGGTGCTGGTAGCCGGTTATGGCCAACGGGGCCAACAAATGTTAGCCGAGGGGAGCCGGGTCCGAGGAGGGCTGAGCTTAATCCGCCTGGCCGCTGCCACTAACGCCTCTATCTTACGACCTGATGTTTCTGACGATCCGCGCTGGCGGAGCCATCCCCTCCTGCCGGAAACCAGGGGCGAAATCGCCGTACCGATTAAACTCGGCAAGGAAAATGCTCAGGCTCAAATAATCGCCTTAAAAAGTTTCATCGATCATAATTTTGATGGGCTGGTGTTAACGGCGATTGATCCGGTCGGGGCGAGAGCAACTACAGCCAAAGCTCTAGAAAAAGGTATACCGGTAGTTTCGATTACTCACGACCTGGGCGAGGATTATCAGACCTCATTAATCTACACCGTAGAGCGCGAGATGGGCTACTTGTTAGGCCGGCAAGCGGGTGAGTGGGCTACCCAGCACATCCCCCCAGGCCAGCCCTTAAAAATGGGGATGCTTAACTACCGCCTTGTGCCCCAGGTCAAGCAACGAGAGGATGGCATTATTGAGGGCATCAAGGCCGTTTTTGGGGGCAATATCACCCTGGTGGGTAATGAAACGGCGGGCGACTCCCTGCAAGCCTGGCCTATCGCCATGGCCTGGTTACAGAGCCAGCCCGATTTGAACATGATTGTCGGTTATAACGATGCGACGGCTTTAGGGGCTTATCAAGCGGTGATTGCAGCCGGTAAGGATGATCCCCACACTTTCTTTGTGGGTGGAATTGATGCCACCCCTGAGGCCCTGACGGTCATCAGAAAAGGGGGCGCTTACCAGGCTACGGTTGATATCCAACCCAGGACCATGGGGATTCAGGCCATCCGGACGGTTGTCGCCGCCCTTAAAGGCCGGCCCTACCGCAAGACTAACCCCCTTAAGTGTACCCTGGTCAACCTGGCCAATCTGGATGAATTTTTACAGTCCAGGTTGACCGAGGCAGGCGACACCACTGACCTGACCGGGTTAGACCTACGGGGCCTTAGAATCGGCCTGAGCGTTCTAAACTTGACCAATCCATTTTTTGCCACCGTCATGGCCGGGGCCCAGGAAGAAGCAGACCGCCTGGGCATAGAACTGGTTATTAGCGACCCCAAGCGAGTTTTAGGGGTGCTTGATGTGCAGAGCAGTATCGCTGGCTTGTTAGATGCCGAGGATCAGCTTGTGTTAGAAGGAATAGCGGCCCAGTTGGCTGCGGCTATTGAAAGCGCATCCTTGCGCGAAGGCTTAGAGGATCACCTGCGCGAATTGAATGCGCTCCAGCGCCTGACGAGTCGAGAAAGTTGGCGTGCTCAAACTACGCAACAGCAAGCTACTCGGGCTTATCTGTATGATCAAAGTTCAATCCGCCCTGTCACCCTTGATGAACTACAATTACCAGGGGATGGAACGTCCCCAGAAAACGGAGCCGACGCCATTCCCCCGGCTAAAACCCCGGTTGTGCTCAAGCCGATGGTGGTGCATGACGAAATTATCGGTGGTTTGGGTGTGCAGAGTGATTCCGATCAACCTTTAACGCCTGAAGATCAGACCTTCTTAAACACTATTACGGAGCAGGTAACCGGAGCGTTAGAACGGGCCAGATTACTGGAGCAAACCCAAAAACGAGCCGTAGAAATGGAAGCGGTTGCCCAGGTCAGCGCTATTGTTTCAACAATTTTGACCGCCGACCACCTGCTGCAAGAAGTGGTTGACTTGACTAAAGAACGGTTTAACTTGTATCAGGTCCATATTTTCCTACTGAATGAAGCCGGCGATACGCTCAGGTTAGCGGCAGGGTCTGGCGAGGTGGGACGGCAAATAGCGGTGCAGGGCTGGAACATTCCCTTGAACGGGGAGAAATCGCTGGTGGCCCAGGCCGCTCGCACCCGGCAAACGATTGTGGCCAATGATGTATCTCGGCACCCGAACTTTTTGCCCCACTCGCGGCTGCCGGAAGTCAGGGCTGAAATGGCCGTGCCCATGATCGTGGGCGACATTGTTTTAGGCGTGTTTGATGTGCAGGCTGAGGTGATAAACTACTTTACCGATGAGGACGTTCATGTTCAAACCACCCTGGCGACCCAGATAGCGGTAGCTTTGCGCAACACCAGTCTATTCCAACAAACCCAGGCGGCCCTGACCGAAGCGCAACAATCGCAGCAGTTGCTGCAAACCGTCATTGATGCCGCCCCGGACTGGATTTTTCTTAAAGACCGGGATTACCGCTACCGCCTGGTCAACCAGGGGTATGCCAAGCGTTTGCACCGCTCTCCGGCCGAAATCATCGGCAAGAATGATTTTGAGTTAGGCTTTGCCGAAGACAGGGCCAAAAATTTTGGAACAGATGACCGGAAGGTATTGGAAAGTGGCCAGCCCAAAATCATCGAGTCGGAACCGGCCCTGGTTGATGACCAATGGGTCTTCCTCAGCACCGTCAAACTGCCCGTGCGGGATGCCAGCGGCAACGTCTGGGGAGTGTTGGGATTTGTGCGTGATATTACCCAACGGGAACAGTTGCTGGCCGAAACAGCCACGCTTTACCGGGTGGCCCAGGCCCTGACCCAAATGGACGACGAGCAAGCTATGTTTGAGTTTGTGCTAAGCGAATATTTGCGCATGCTTAAATTAGAGCAGGGGGGGGTACTCATAACGGATGACGATGATCCGACTTACGGAACGCTTCGAGCCCTTATGGTCGGGGGCAAGTCGGTCGAGCCAGGGCGGCGCGTTCGGATGATGGGTAATCCTGCCTCGGAGAAGGTGCTAGAAACCAAAAAGCCGGTAACTATTTTGGATGCCTTAGAGGATCCTTTGCTGGAACCGGTACGCGAGTTTAGCCTGGAAATGGGCTATAAATCGCTCCTCCTGGTCCCCATTGTGATGCACGGGCAAGTCATCGGCATCCTGGGCGCCGATTCAACGGAAACGATTCGCCACTTCACCGATCACGAGATAGCTTTCGTTCAGGCCATGGCCGACCAGTTGGGTATGGTTATTCAGAACCGGCGGCTCCTGACCGAAACTCAACAGGCGCTGGCCGAAGTTGAGGCTGTTCAACGCCGCTATACCATTCAGGCCTGGGCAGACTATCAAACGAGAAATCCCATCTTGAGCCACGAGGCGGTACGTGAGGGAGTGACCCCGCTGGGGGATAAGTTGTTACCAGAGATTAACCGGATAGCCCAAACTCAAGCAATAGCCCAGGGTGCAGCTACAGCAGGCCCGGCTAATTTATTGGCCGGAGTTGGCCAAGCAGCCGGAGAAAATAGCGACCAACTGCCGGCAACCGGCGATCATCAAGATAACGCGCTCGAGGGCAGCCTGATTGTCCCGCTCACCGTGCGGGGTGAAACCATCGGCGTTTTGGGGGTACAGGAAACGACCCAGCCGCAGCGATGGTCCTCTGAAGAAATAGACCTGGTCATGACGATTGCCGAGCAATTCGCCCAGGCGGCGGAAACGCTGCGTCTGATTGATGAAACCCAGCAACGGGTGGCCCGTGAAAAGCGGGTTAACGAAATCGGCGAGAAGATTCAAGCGGCCCAATCACTGGAAGAGGCGCTCAAAATTGCTGTAAAAGAAGTGGGCCTGAGCCTACAAGCGCCCCAGACAACCGTACAGTTAGAATTGACCCATGAGTAATAGCCAGGTGGGAAAAGAGGATTTGCCATGAACAATCCAACTCATCAACCTGCTCACCTAACCGATGAGGTGGTTAAACGAGCCAGGAATACCTTTATCATTGCCCTCAGCATAGCGGCAATCATGACCGGCCTGATCGTATCCGAGCTAAGTAACTGGGATAAAGCCAGCTATTTTAGCTTGATTGCCGATGGGCTTATGTTGATAGCCGGCCTCAGCGCGGCCTGGTTCAGTCGTCGCGGTTGGAGTACAGGAGGGTCATGGTTAATGCTGGGTTGTGTATACCTGGCTATCTTATTCCTTAATGTGAATATCCAAGGCGTGAGTTGGCTGTCGGCCATTGCGGTCATTGTTATCTCTACCGGGATTGCGACCGCCACTTTATCGGCCAAGTGGGGTGGAAGGGCGATCGTGAGCAGTTTTGTCGTAGCCGTTTTGATTATTTTGATTGATCAATTCTGGCCCGGCCAACGTGTTCTGGTAGGTAATTATCTTATTTATAATATAGCCACCGGCCTGCTTGTGGTTATCTATATCGTTATTCTGGTCCGGCAGTTTGTTACTTATTCCTTACGCACCAAACTTATGGCCAGCCTTGTCATCGTGGGGTTACTTTCCATCATAATAAATGGCGTTATTGGTTATAACTTCAACCAAAAATATCTGACTGATGCCGCTCAACAGCGCCTCCTGGGAACGGCCTCGCAAACTGCGGTCATCCTGGACAATTTTATAAAGACTAATCTGGATATTATTCGGGTTGAAGCCGGACTGCCCATCATGGGACGCTATTTAAGCTTGTCGCCAGAGTTGCGGGCCGAAGCCGTTCAAACCGAATTAGCTAATACCCTGACGGCTCTTTATTTGAAAGACCAGGCGTTTATCATCTCTTATGGACTGCTGGATAAATCCGGGCGAGTTGTAGCCGAAACCCGTACGCCTGATATCGGCTCCGATCAATCAGACCGGAAGCATTTTCAGGAGCCGGTGACCACCGGCCGGCCGTACGCCTCCTCGGTTGAATTTTCGGGTCCCAATGGCCTACCCGTCATCTATTTTACTGCCCCGGTCCGAAACGACAGGGGAGAGATCATTGGCGTCTTGCGCGTTTGTTATGATGCGGCTGTCTTGCAAAAAATAGTTTCTGACAATAACGGCCAGGCCGGCCCTGAGTCTTTTGGGATTTTGCTGGACGAGAATCACATTCGTCTGGCTCAGGGTAATATGCCAGAGCAGCTCTATAAACCACTGGACCCCCTCGACCCAACGCAGGTACAGACGGCAGTGAATTCACTCAAAACTCAGCCGTGGCAAGTGGTTTTTTTTCAGCCTCGAGAAGCGTTTCTGGCCCCGGCTCGAAGCCAAGGCCAAGTTATGACGACGATTACCATGCTGATTGTCCTCCTGACAATAGGAGGAGCCTGGGGTCTGGGGCGATACCTGACCCAACCCATTATCAGGTTAACCGATGTGGCCCGGCGTGTGACGGCGAGCGATTTGACCGCCCAGGCTGTGGTAGAATCTCATGACGAAGTAGGCCAGTTGGCCCAAGCTTTTAATGAGATGACCAAACAGCTCCGCGCCTCCATTGGCTCGCTAGAAGACGAAGTCCGTGAGCGAACAGCCGACCTGGCCCTATCTCTGGCTGTAGGCGAACGGGCGGCCTCAATTCGAAATTTGGATGAACTTTTACCCACGATTACTGATTTTATCGGGGAACAGTTCAACTTCTACACCCAGATTTATATGGTGGATGACCTGGGCAAAAATTTAATCTTGAGAACAGGCATCGGGGATGTGGGAGAGGAACTCTTAGCGCGCCGTCATACCCTGCCGGTGGGAGCCGGCTCAATTGTGGGGAAAGTAGCAGCAGAGGGTCAATCAATTGTGGTGCCTGATACCCAAAGCAGCGACATTCACAAACCCAATCCGCTTCTCCCAAAAACCCGCTCAGAATTAGCCATTCCTTTGATAACGGAAGGTCGCGTGATTGGGGTGTTAGATATGCAGGCCAACGAAGCCAATACCTTTACCGAAGAGAATTTAACGGTTTTTGAAGCTATGGCCACCCAATTGGCTATCGCTATAGATGGCGCCCAACAGTGGGCGTTGGCGCAAGAAGCCCAGCAAAAAGCAGAGGAGGCGGTCAGACACCTGATTCGCCAAAACTGGGCTGAACGGTTAACAACGCGCCAGGGAAACGTGGGCTTTGCCTATAATCTTTCGGCCATAGTCCCACTTGCAGCGGGCGGTGCCCAGGTGGAAAATGGGGGAACAAAACTGGTGTCGCCGGTGGTCGTTCAAAATGAATCTATCGGGCAGCTTGCCGTCGAAATGCCGGCGCAGCGCGCTCTATCTACCGATGAGCAGAACCTGCTGGCCGCCGTAGCGCAACAGTTGGCCCAAAAAGTTGAAACCTTACGTCTTTTTGAAGAAACTCAGCAGCGGGCCACCCGCGAACAACTGGCCCGCCAGATTGCCGACAAAGTCCGGGCCAGCCGGGATATTGAGAGCGCCTTAAAAACTGCCGCCGAGGAGTTGAGTAAGGCTCTAGGAGCGGCCAGAACCATTGTTGACTTACAGGTAACACCCAAAGATGATCAAACAGGCTAATGAGATAGTCAGTTTGACGCAGTTTCGGCAGAGGGATCGGTTATGATATCTAATGATATAGCTCAAAACCAAGAAATTGCCCGCTTCAAATCGCAAGTGGCTGCTTTGGAGCAGTTACTAGAGGTGTACGAACAGACAACGCTCGAACAATCTGATCGGCTTGAGCAGGCCTTACAAGCATTGACCAAACGCGCCGCCGAACTTGAAACAGTCGCTCGGGTCAGTGCTGCCGCCTCCACTATTTTGGAATCGGTTAAATTACTGCAAGTGGTGGCCAATCTGACCAAATCCAGTTTTGGTTTGTACCATGCCCACGTTTATCTACTTAATGAGGCCGGGGATACGCTTAAACTGGCGGCCGGGGCAGGCAAGGTGGGGCAACAGATGGTAGCCCAAGGGTGGAGCATTCCCTTAGCCCGAGAACAATCGCTGGTGGCGCGAGCGGCTCGCACCCGGCAGGGCGTCATTGTCAATAATGTCCGGGAAGCGCCCGACTGGCTGCCTAACCCTTTGCTGCCAAATACCTATTCGGAATTAGCCGTACCGGTGATTGTGGGTGATCATCTGTTAGGTGTGCTCGACGTCCAATCAGATAAACCTGGCTATTTTACCGAAGAGGACGTGCGTATTCAAACCACGCTGGCTGCTCAGATAGCGGTAGCTTTACAGAACGCCAAATCATATGAGCAAAGCCGGGTGGCCCTGGCCGAAACCCGGATGCTCTACGACATCAGCGCCCGGCTCAACACCGCCAAATCCCTGGAAGCGGTCCTCGAGGCCGCTGTGTCACCTGGCATTTTGGCCGGAGCCAACAGCGCCGGGATTTGGCTTTTTGAGGCCGGTCCAACCGGCCAACCGGAATGGATGGAAGCTACCGCCACCTGGGTCCGTGAGGGTGAACCGCCACTGCCTCGCGGCACACGCCTCCGCCTGGTCGATTTCCCCTCCCATAAAACCTGGGTTAATGATACCGGCCAACCCACTTTTGTCGGTGACATCAAAAGTGACCAACGGCTTGATGACCAATTACGAGCCATCTTTACCCGTCTGGGTATTCAGGCGACAGCCTTTATGCCCCTGATCGTAGGAGATCGCTGGGTAGGGATCACGATCATATCGTGGCAAAGCCCGCATGTGTTTACGGCCAGCGAACAACAACTCTACCAGTCCACCGCAACCCAAGCCGCAATAGCCATTGAGAACCAACACCTGTTTGCCCAAACCCAGGCGGCCCTGGCCGAGGTTCAACAATCCCAACAACTATTACGTTCCGCCATTGACGCCACCCCGGACTGGATGATCATCAAAGATCGAGAGCATCGTTTTCGCCTGGTCAATCAAGGTTTTGCTAACTCGATGCATCTCACCCCTGAAGATCTCATCGGTAAGACCGAACTGGATTTGGGTTTTCCAGAAGACAGGATAAAAGGCAACCCCGAGAAAGGTATTCGTGGTTCTTGGACGGACGACCTGGAGGTCATGCATAACAACCAGCCGGTATTCATCCCCGAGGAACCAATCGTTACGGACGGCCAACTACGTTTCTTCAGCACCAGCAAAGTTCCCCTACAAGATGCCCAGGGGGAAGTGTGGGGCATGTTGGCCTTTGTCCACGATATCACCGAGCGCAAGCGGACGGAGGAGGCGCTCCAGGAGAGTCAACAGTTCTATCAATCTCTGGTGGACTTAATGCCTCAGAAGTTGCTGAGAAAGGATCGGCGGGGACGGATAACTTTTGCCAATCAGTCTTATCTCAATAGTGTGGGCATAACCATGGCGGAAATGCACGGCAAAACTAATTACGATCTTTATCCCCCAGAGAATGCCGACAAATATACGGCCGATGACGAATATGTGATGACCACCGGGGAGACTATCAATGTGGTTGAGTCGCATTGGGAACCCGCTACCAACCAAAATCTCTATGTCGAAGTGGTCAAACATCCTGTGAAAGATGCGACCGGCAACATTGTGGGGATGCAAATTATTTTCTGGGACGTAACTGACCGCAAGCGGGCCGAGAAGGCTCTGGCCAGGCAGGCGACTGAGCTTCAGACCGTAGCCCAGGTTGGGATCGCGACTTCAACCATTCTGGATACTCGTCAACTCTTACAACAAGTGGTTGACCTGACCAAGAGCCACTTTGAACTGTACCATACTCACATTTACCTGCTCAATGAGGCCGGTGATACTCTACAACTGGCGGCGGGCGTCGGCGAAGTGGGACGGCGGATGGTGGCGCAGGGTTGGAACATTCCGCTGGATCGGACGCAGTCACTGGTGGCTCAGGCGGCCCGAAGCCGGCAAGGGGTAATGGTCAACAACGTGCAAGCGACATCTGGATTTATGCCCAACCCACTCTTGCCCGAAACCCGGTCTGAACTGGCCGTGCCTATGATCATCGGAGACCAGGTCTTAGGTGTGCTCGACGTACAATCAGATCAGGTGGACCACTTTAGTGAAGAAGATATTAATATTCAAACAACGCTGGCCGCCCAGGTAGCGGTGGCTTTACAAAATGCTCGCTCATTTGCCGAGCAAGAACGGGCCAACCTGACGATCAAAAAGCGGGTTAAGGAGCTGAATTGTCTCAACGAAATTGGCCACGAAATTGCCGAAACCCCACCTATCCCCGAATTTTTACAATGGGTAACAGAACGTATTCCGCTGGCCATGCAATATCCCAAAATGTGTATGACGGCGATCGAATACGATGGCCAAGTTTATGGCATCTCGCAAGCTATTGCCTCGCCTTATCAAATTGTCCACGCCCTGCGTATAGAGAATCGAGTGATCGGCCGAGTCTACATCGCTTACACCGGAAAGTACGAATTTCTGGATGAAGAGAGCGCATTAATTGGGGGTATTGCCGGCCGGGTGAGCGGTTACATTGAGAGCCGCCGCCTGGTTGAGCAGACCCAAACAGCCCTGGCCGAAGTCAGACAATCTCAACAATTTTTACGCACCCTGCTCGACAACATTCCTAACCCGGTTTTTTATAAGAACACTCAGGGGGCGTATCTGGGCTTCAACCGGGCTTTTCTGGAAGTATTTGGGCAAACAGAAGAGGAACTTCTTGGCAAGACCGTCTATGATCTGAACACCAACAAAGAGTTGGCCGATCACTATCACGAAAAGGACCTAGTCTTGTTCCGTAATCCGGGCACCCAGGTTTATGAGGCGTCGGTTAAATATGCAGATGGGACAGCGCATGAAGTCATCTACAGTAAGGCCACCTTCACCAACCCTGATGGCAGCCTGGGCGGTTTGGTCGGGGCCATAGTAGACATCACCGAGCACAAACGAGCCGAAGAAGCTTGGCGACAATCTGAAATACGTTATCGGACCCTTACCCAAAACCTGCCGGTCGGTGTCTACCGTAATCTACCCGGCCCCCGGGGCAAATTCCTGATGGTCAACGAAGCGATGGCGCACATGTTTGGCTATGACTCCCCGGAGGATCTGATGCAATATCATCCGGTTGATCTGTATCCTGACCCGGCGCAACGTAAGGTATTCTCTGATAAGCTATTGACCCAGGGTCAAGTTATCAACGAGGAGATGGAATTTAAGCGAAAGGATGGAACACGATTGTGGGTAGCCATGACCGCCACCGCTGTTCGCGATGAGACTGGCCAGGTAGCCTATTTTGACGGCATCATCGAGGATATCACCGAACGCAAGCAGGCCGAAGAAGCCTTACGAGCGAGTCAAGAGCGTTTTGCCCTGGCCGTAGCCGGGACCCAGGATGGCATATGGGACTGGGATATTAAAAACAACACACTCTACTGGTCGCCCCGCCTTAAGGAAATGTTGGGCTATAAGCCGGACGAGTTGGAGATAAACTTTGATGTCTTTGCCTCCCTCTTGCATCCAGAGGATGCAAAGACGACCGACGCGGCTCTGGAGGCTCATCTAAAACAGCAGGCACCGTACGACGTAGAGCAACGGCTGCAGTCCAAATCGGGCGAATATATTTGGTGCCGGGTGCGCGGCCAGGCCATTTGGGATGAGGCCGGCCAGCCCATTCGAATGACCGGCTCTACTACCGACATCACGGCGAACAAAGCAGCCGTGGTCGAACGTGAACGTTTATTGGCTGAAGCACAGGCGGCTTATCGCCAGTATGTCCAGCGAGAATGGCAACAATTCCTGAGTGAGCAACCTCAGAGTCAATTACGGATCGAGCATCAGCAGAAAGCGGCAGGTTCTATATCATCTAACGAGGAGCTAGTGAAGGTGCAGGCCGAAGTAGCCCGTGAAGGTAAAGCCAAAGTAATCGCTGCCCATAACGGCGACTTAACTCAGCCGGCCATTGTCGCCCCAATTGCTTTGCGCGGCCAAGTGATTGGTACGCTCAGCTTACAGGATATTGATCCAGATCGCTCCTGGACGGCTGAAGAAAAGGCTTTGGTCGAAACAGTTTCTGAACAACTAGCGCTTACGGTCGAGAACTTACGCTTGTTTGATGATACTCAGAAACGGGCCATGCGGGAACAGATGACCCGCCAGATTACCGACAAGATGCGCGCCGCGCCCGACATCGACTCAATTGTTCGGACCGGTTTAACTGAACTGGCCAAAGCTCTCAATATTTCGCGGGCCTATGTCAAATTAATGACCGGGCCGGGGGCTGAGGAGCAGAAGAAGCCTCGCTAAAGAGTTGTTTAAGAATAGAGATCCACTATGAGGTCACAAAGACGATGAAATTTCCAATCAAAAAACCTCAGCCTGCCCGGAGCCTGACCACAACGTTGGCCATTATATTTTTTACCCTGAGTGCGGTGGTGCTCCTGGCTTCCAGTGCCTTGCAAACAATCTTTAACATCCAAATCCAACAAAAGACCATTTCCAGCCAGCAGCAAGTGATCGCTCAAGACGCCGCCAAAGCAGTCAGTGGTTTCATCCAAGAAAAATTCAGCGTGCTAGAAACAACAATTTGGCTGGCCAATCCGGCCGTAGCGTCCCCAGACGAACAGAAACAGATGTTAGAGAGCTTGTTAGGGCTCCAGCCGTCCTTTCGCCAGTTAGTTTTGTTGGACGCCCAGGACCAGGAATTGGCCCAGGCTTCTCGCCTCTCCCTGGCGACCTCCAAGCAATTCACCACCCGGCTCAACCGTGAGGCTATGGCCCAAATCCGACAGGAACAGAGATATATCAGTTCAGCCTACGTTGACGACATAACCAGTGAACCGATGGTAATCCTGGCCGTTCCCGCCACCAATGCCCTGGGCGATTTTCAAGGGACCCTGCTGGTCGAAGTCAACTTGAAGTTTATGTGGGATTTGGTAGACCAGCTTGAGGTGGGCGAGACGGGCCGGGTTTACGTAGTGGATAGAGTAGGCAATTTACTTGCCTTTAGCCATGATATTGCCCGGGTGTTGAGGGGTGAAAATGTTCGAGATTTGAGTGAAGTTAGCGAATTTATCACTAACCCTGAGGCCGGTGATCTGATAGTTGGCGAATTGGATAAAGGTATTGATGGGGGGATTGTTTTTGGAACCTTTGCCCCCCTGGGAACGCCAAATTGGGCGGTAGTGACTGAGTTGCCATGGCAAGAAGCCTACCGAGAGGTCATTCAACTGGGATTAGTTGCTATTGGCATATCTCTGGCTATAGCGATCCTGGCCGGCCTGTTGGGAGTTTATATAGCGCGCCGGTTGGCGGCGCCGCTGGTCAATTTAACCAACACAGCGACCCGGATCACCGAGGGCGAGCTAGAACTACAGGCAGCGATAGCGGGAACAACGGAGGTGTCCAGCCTGGCTACAGTTTTTAACACAATGACCAGCCGCTTGCGCCAAACCATTGACACGCTGGAAGAACGTGTGGTCGAGCGAACCCGGCAGGTCGAAACCGTAGTCGAAACAAGCCAAAAATTGACCGGTATCCTGGAACTCGACGATTTATTGCACCAGGTGGTTAATATTACTAAAGAAACTTTCAAATATTACCATGTGCATATTTATCTCCTGGATGATCAAAAGGAGACCCTTTATGTGGCCGAAGGTTACGGCCAGGCCGGCGCTGAAATGAAACGCCAGGGACACTCCATTCCCCTGGCTGCTCCCCAAAGCTTAGTGGCTCGCGCCGCTCGGGAAAGCCGGGTTATTACGGTGGAAAATGTGCGCGATGATCCTACCTGGCTGCCCAATCCCCTCCTGCCGGATACTCATTCGGAAATGGCGGTGCCGGTTATGCTAGGGGATGAAATTGTGGGTGTGCTGGATGTACAAAGTGAACAGGTAGGCGGCTTAACGGCTCAAGATGAGGCCACCTTGCAAGCTCTGGCCAACCAGGTAGCTATCGCCGTGCGTAATGCGCGACTCTTCGCCCAGACGCAAACCGCCCTGGTTGAAGCCCAGAAACTTCAACGGTTATACACCGGCGAGGCCTGGGAGCGTCTGGCTACAACTCACCCCACTTCAGATTATGAATATCGGCGCGATCCGCTACCGTTGTTGTCGGAAATCGTTACTCCAGAAGCTATAGCGGCCTGGCAACAAGCGCAAACGATCAAGATTGAAAGCGGGCGCAGTGGGTTGAAGGTGGAAGAACAGGAGCTGGAGACCCAGCCTTCAGCCCTCAGCCTTCAGCCTGTCGCGGCCGCCCTGGCTACACCGCTTAAACTACGTGACGCCATCATTGGGGTGTTGGGGGTTCACGCCGAAGACCCCCACCATTCCTGGAGCGAGGATGAGATTGCTTTAATTGAGTCGGTCAGTGAGCAGATGAGTTTAGCCCTGGAAAATGCTCGCCTTCTTGAAGAAACCCAGCGGGCGGCCTGGCGCGACCAGGCTGTGAGCGAGTCGACGGCCAAAGTCTGGTCATCATCCGAGATAGAAGAAGTGCTGAGAGTGGCCGTAGCCCAATTGGGTGATAAACTAGGAGCTTCAGAAGTGGTGATCCGGCTTGGCACCGAGGCCGAGTTAGTCCGAGAAGAATGAGCGCCGGTTTGCCAATATGCTTCTTTAAAAGTAAGTTAACTTAGGGTGAATTTGCTATGAAAAATCCATCTAATCAACCCAGCCCAATATCTCCGCAGCCAGGTTCTACCTCAAGCCGGTCATGGTTTCCGCAAATAACTCAACAAACGCAGTTAATAATTGCTTTTGGTATTTTTACTATTATCCCGTTAGGCCTGCTGCTTCTTTTTACTTTCCTGCAACCGGAGAAGGGGCTCT
This sequence comes from uncultured Caldilineaceae bacterium, assembly GCA_964622215.1. Lineage (GTDB taxonomy): Bacteria > Chloroflexota > Anaerolineae > 4572-78 > J111 > DSQQ01. The sequence goes on along the minus strand of CAZUNT010000027.1, from coordinate 9,848 downwards.
CGTTTTCCACCCCAGAACAAACCTTCACCATTATCTTCGCGGTAGTAATTATTATTGGGGTGATGATGGTTGTGGCCAGTATCACGGCTGGATGGCTGGCCAAACCGATTAGAGAGTTGACTGAGTTAAGTCGCCACATTGCGGCTGGCGCTCTGAATTTAGATATACCGGTATCATCTCAATATTATGAAATACGGGAAGTGACTAAAAGTTTTAACCGCCTGATCGCCCAACTACGCGATTTAAACAGCAATATAGAACGGCGCATGGCCGAGCGCACCGGTGCTCTAGAAGATGTGGTGAAATCTTTAGAGACCAGCACTAAAATTGGCCGCCAATTTACCACTATTTTGGATATTGATGAATTGTTGCAATATATCGTTGACCAGCTCAAAACCGGGTTTAATTTCTATCACACCCAGATTTATCTTATTGATAATCAAACAAGTGATTTGGTTTTAATGCACGCTTCTGGCGAAGTGGGGCGGGAGCTGAAGGCCCGCGGTCATCGTTTGAAACCGGGCCAGGGTATTGTGGGACGGGTGGTCAGCGCCAATAATTATTTTCTGAGTAACAATATAGAAAGAACGCCGGAGTTCGTTCGGAATTCGTTGTTACCAGATACTCGCTCGGAACTGGCTTTACCCCTGCACAAAGGCAATCAGGTGTTGGGGGTACTGGACATTCAGAGTGATCAATTGAACCGTTTTACGTCAACCGATGTTTCGCTTATGCAATCTATCACCGGCTATGCGGTGATAGCCCTTGATAATGCGAACCTTATGAAGGAAACCCAGGCAGCGCTCCAGGAGGTTGAACGGCTGAACCGCCGGTTGACTCGTGAAGTGTGGCAGGAATCCACTCAAGAATTATCGACCCTGGGCTACCACTATGTTAAGGGGCAAAGTTCTCCCATTTACTCCGACGCAGAAGGCTGGCTGCCCCCGATGAAACTGGCAGCAGTTCAGAAACAACTGGTCAAGCAAGTTTATCCTGGTAATGGCGAAGCTGCCAAAACAGAGATAGCCCTACCGCTAACGCTACGCGGCGAAATCATTGGCGTGTTGGGGGTCAAACGAGAAAAAACAACGGATTGGGTGGAAGAAGAGGTGACCGTTGTTGAAGCAGTTGCCACTCAGGTGGCGCTGGCGCTGGAAAATGCTCGGCTGTCTAAAGAGCAGGAAAAAACCATTGTCCAATTAAAGGATATTGATCGCCTCAAATCAGAGTTTCTGACGAGTATGAGCCACGAGTTGCGCACGCCCCTTAATTCAATTATCGGTTTTTCTGATGTATTACTCCAGGGGATTGACGGTGATTTGCCTGACTTGGCGCTGAACGATATCCAACTCATTTATAACAGCGGCAAACACCTTTTAGCCCTGATCAATGATATTCTGGACCTTTCTAAGATTGAAGCCGGTAAGATGGAATTGGTACGTGAGGCTGTAGATATCGAAGAAGTCTTTAATGCCCTCCTGGCTTCTTCTAACTCACTGATAAAAGATAAACCGGTCGAAATTATAATAGATGTAAGCCGGAATTTACCCTCAGTCTACGCTGACAAGTTGCGTTTGAACCAAATTTTGTTAAATTTAGTCAGTAATGCGGCAAAATTTACTCATGAAGGTTCGATAACGATCAGGGCCTTGCTTGACGATGAGCCGGACCTGATGCGTATCTCTGTCACGGATACCGGCATTGGTATTCCACCAAATAAGATAGGCGCTATTTTTGAACGATTCCGTCAAGCGGACAGCTCAACTACCCGCAAGTACGGGGGAACCGGCCTGGGATTGGCTATCTGCAAGCAATTGGTGGAAATGCACGGTGGGGAGATGGGGGTTGAGAGTCAAGAGGGTGTTGGCTCCAAGTTTTTCTTCACGATCCCTGTGGCCTGAAATGTTTCTAAATAAAGCCTCTGAGTGTAGATAAGGGTAGATGATTAATGGTGGTTAAAACTAATTTAGTGTATCTTACGGGCGCAAAATGCCTGGAGTGTGGCCATCTCATGGCTTATTATCCGGGCCTGGACCACTGTCCGGCCTGCCGGGGCGTGTGGCTTGATGCCCAGTATGACTACGAGACCGTCGCCAAAATTTGGCGGGAAGGGCTGCGGGGGCGGGTCAATTCTCTGTGGCGCTATAGGGAACTTTTGCCCGTGCTTGATGGCGAAAAGATTATTACGATGGGCGAAGGCCAATCACCTATGATTCGGGCCATCAAATTGCAGAAGCGCCTGGAGCATCCCGCCATTTTTATCAAAGATGAGCGCCAATCGCCTACCATTTCCTTCAAGGATAGACAGGCCGCCGTAGCTGTGACCGCCATGCGCGAAGCCGGGATTCAAGAGTGTGTTTTGGCTTCAACCGGCAACGCGGCCGCTGCTTACGCGGCCTATTGCGCCCGCGCCGATATAAAACTCTGGATTTTCCTGACCAGTTTGGTTATGGCCGACAAAATGCGCGAAGCCGCTCTGTATGGTGCAGAAGTGGTCAAAGTAACCGGCACTTATGACCAGGCCAAAAAAGTGTCTGCCGATTTTGCCGCCCGCCGCAATATTCATTTAGATAAAGGCGCTAAAGCAATTCCCGGCAAAGAGAGTATGAAAACCATCGCTTTTGAAATTGCCGCCGAGTTGGCGCGCCAGCTTACCCCTATGCCGCCCTTTTCAGAGGGCGGAGAAAAAGGAGGGTACTGGAAAGCGCCTGACTGGTATATCCAGGCCGTTAGCGGCGGTATTGGGCCTCTAGGCGTCCTAAAAGGGTTTGAAGAGCTTTACCAAATGGGCCTGACCGATCGGGTACCCAAAATTGGCGTGATTCAGGTAACCGGCTGCTCGCCGATGGTGCAAGCCTTTAAAATGCACCAGCCCAAAGCCGAGCCGGTTGTGCCCGAAACCCGCGTGACCGTCTTGGCTACAGGCGACCCGGGCCTGGCCTACAACTTGTTATACCAGGCCAACCAAACCTATGGCGGCTACATGCTGGATGTAACCGACGAAGAGGCTTTTGCGGCTATGCGCTTGCTGGCCAGAACAGAAGGGATTTCGGTTGAACCGGCGACCGCCGTAGCTTTTGCCGGCTTGGATAAATTATTTGCGCAGGGTGTCATCAAACGAGATGAGATTGTTGTCGTCAACTGCTCCGGGCACACTTTCCCCGTCGAAAAATACATCATGGACGAAGAAAGTTTGCTGGATTTGCGACTCGCTCAACCGACCATTGCTGCTTCTGCCGCGCCAATGGATGGCCTGGGGGCGGCCCTCAAGCGTCTCGACGAACAGGTAACCACCATTGTCGTCATCGACGATAATCCTATGGATAGCCGGCTCATTCGCCGGTTGCTCCAGGCTAAAAAACCCTATCGGGTGTTTGAAGCCAATAATCCCCTGGAAGGCTTGAAGATTATCAGGGATCGCCTGCCTGATTTGGTGATTACCGACCTTACTATGCCGGAGATGGATGGTTTTGCCCTGCTAGAAGAGCTTAAAAAAGATCCGCTGACCTCAAAAATCCCGGTGATTGTCGTTTCGGCCAAAGATTTGACCCCAGAGGATGAAAGACGGCTGGCCGGTCAAACCTCCTCGGTTTGGCTCAAGGGCGCTTTCTCAACTCAGGATTTGGTCGAGCATGTGGTTGACACCCTTTCCAGCGGCGAAGATGACCAGGATGCCGCCGGCCGACCTCACCGCGAGCGAGAAGAGACAAAAGAGGTCAAAACGTCGCGGCCTCCTTCAGTTGAACCCATTTCCCCGGTGGTGGAAGAAAAGAAAGTAGTTCTGATTGAGGATAATCCAATGGATGCGCGCTTGATCAGCCGCATTTTGCAGACGAGTCGCCCCCTGATTATTAAACAGGTCCAGTCTGGCCAGGAGGCCAATAAGGTCATTCGAGAGGAAAAGCCGGATTTAATTATTTTGGACTTAATCATTCCGGATAAAAGTGGATTTCAAATTTTAGAAGAACTTAAACAAGAGAAGGAACTCGACGCTATTCCGGTGATCGTCATCACTGCCAAAGAATTAACGGAGGCAGAAAGACAATTGTTAATTTCCAAACGGGTTTCTTCAATGTGGCAAAAAGGTAAATTAGATCGCGAAAAACTGATTGCCCACATCAAATCTCAATTGGGCTAAGAATCCTCGTCCTTAGAATTTGTTATAGGAGGAAGAAATTATCATGTTGATTTTGTATGTCGAAGACAACTTTGAAAACAAGCTGTTCGTGCGCCGGGTGATCGAATCGATGGGCCATGAGATGTTAGAAGCTGAGAATGGTCTTGACAGCCTGGCCATCGCCAGCGAAAGAATGCCGGATTTAATTTTGATGGATGTCAACATTCCCGGTATGGATGGTTTGGAAACAACGTCGCGCATGAAACAGAATCCCCACCTGGCTCACATTCCGGTTATCGCCCTAACCGCTAACGCCATGAAAGGTGATAAGGAACGCTGCTTGTCGGCCGGCTGCGACGGATATATGCAGAAACCGGTTGGCGTTTCGGACCTGCGGCGAGAAATCGCGCGTTACTCCCAACCGACGGTTAAAAGTACAGGTAAATGATGAGACACACATGAGAAAATCCAATCCTGCTTAGCCCTGTATCGTAAAGTCGCCTTACTCATTTAAATAAGGTGACTTTTTTCTTAAATAAATTAATGTAAGAGATGACGACTATTTTTATTTGTGGTATAATGAGGGTGGTTTAACATAAGCATTAAAGGTGACGATAAAACTGATTTATGGTATAGTAGTATGGATAACAAGTTGCGGAGGTAGTTGTCAATGGCCAAAAAGCGGGTTAGTCTGAAAGACAAAGGCCCCGAAACCTTGGGGTTAGGTGAAAAAAAGGGAAGAGGTATTGAGGTGCTATTTGGGGGGCCAGCGACCAGTACCACCCGTCTCTCAGCCACGTCTGCGGCCACCCGCTCCATAATTAACCAACCCAAAACTGAGGTAACAAATATGACCGCCGAAAATAAAGATGCCTTGACCAACTCAACCGGTAATATTGCTGCACCACCCCCACCCTTAGTTGAATCATTGCCGGTGAATGAGTCCGACCATGATTTAAGTTCATCTATGGCTGAAACTGACGACGATTTGGGCTTACCCGTAGCGATGGAGGCGCCTCCTACGGCGGTGACCTCGGCCGATATGGCGACCAGAGAAGTGGATGAACTGGGTTTACCGGTGGCTATGGAAGCTCCACCCACCGACTTGACGATGCCGGTGACTCCTGTGCCTCCCCCGGTCGAAACAAGCCCAACGGTTAGTGCTCCGCCGTCCAGCCTGGCGGATGATGATCTATCCGGCTTGGCAGGCGAAGAAGAGCTTTCCGGTCTGGCAGGTGAAGCAGAAGTTTCCTCTCCGGCGCCGGTGGTCGAACCTGTTTCGGCTGTAGTAACGCCGGCAGATACCTCTCCCACCCCTGTATCTGTAGAAACAATCTCGACCACACCCGTTGAGCTAACGCCACAAACGCCTACGGTAGAGCCGGTAACAGTTTCTTCACCGGCTGTAATGACAGAACCAGAAGTTTCCCGCCCCTTACCTGTGTCTCCAGTGGTAGAAACGCCCGTTTACACGCCTCTACCAACGCCCGTAACTTATGCGCCGTCCGTCACGCCGGCAACGACACCGGTTGCCGCCCCTCCCCCTCCTCGCATTGAAGGATTTGGCGGAATTGTGACGGAGGTCATTCCTACCAAGATTGAAGACCTTTTACCTCAGGATTACCAATATGACACCGGCTCACTCCAGCTTGCCGAGCGGACTATGGTGGACAGAGACGACCTGATCAGCGAAAAAGTGGAGCGTTACCTCGGCAAAGAGCGACGTGACGCCCTGGACCGAGAAATTGAGCGATTATATGACGTGGTGGCGACCGAACTGAGCGATAACAATGACGATGTCTCCTTTGCTCTGAAAGCCTTGAGCGAGGCCCAGGATATTGTGCTTGAGGATATTCGCCAGTATGACATTGCCCTGTACCGGGTGGCTATGGTTAAAACCATGTTGGTCCGTAGACGGAATCTAAAACGGTGGTCTTATAGCTGGGGTTCATTTGTTTTTGTCTATGCCATAGTCTGGTTAGCTTTCTTCATTATCGCCATCGTTTTTACCGGGGACATCAACAAAACGATTCAAAGCCTTGCTTCACAGAGTGGCGGATTAGCCGCAGCCAGTTCAGCCTGGTATTCAGCCCTGGCCGGTGGAATCGGCGGGATTATCGGCATTCTATACAGTCTCTACTGGCGCGTAGCGGTTAAACAAAATTTCGACCGCCAATACATTATGTATTACCTGGTTCAGCCGATTATGGGTTTTATGCTGGGCGCGGTTACCCACCTGATTATTACGGCCGGTTTCCTCACTTTTAACGCCTCCGGGGCCACCTCACAGATTACGGTCATCTTACAAATGGTCATCGGTTTTATTGCCGGCTTCCGCCAGCGGTTGGTTTATGAGATGATTGACAAAATTGTGCAAAAAATCTCGCCTGAAGAACCGGATAAGTCACCCACCAGTGTGGTGCCTGAGCAGTAGCCATAGGCCAATCTTTTTCTAATTGAATCAAAGCCGAAGGATTGCTCCTCGGCTTTTCTGTCTCTATAAATTGGGGAGGAATTTGGAGTTATGGCTGAGTACATCGAAACTCAAACCCAGGATGGGACAACCTTACGGATCGAGGTTGAGCCGACCTCAAAAGGCACAGCCGGATTTAGCCGTCACCCCCTGTCGCTCGACGTTTCTAACGAAGCGGTTAAGGATGCTTATAGCCAAATCTTGACGACTATTCAGGCTTGCGCTAAAGGTGTTATTACCACCATCCAGGATTTAGACACCCCCCCCAGCGCCGCTTCGGTGGATTTTGCGATTAAAATTGACGCCGAAGTTGGAGCGATGATTGCCAAATCATTAGGGGATGCTCATTTCAAAATATCACTAAACTGGAAACAAGTCGAGCCGGAAGCAGAGGACGAGAAAAAGTAATCAGTGAACAGTAATTAGTAAGTAGTAATCAGTGAAACTGATTGCTTCGTCTAATTACTGTTCACTGACCACTGTTTACTAATTACTATTTTCACAGGAGGACAGCAAACATGGCAGGATTTGAACTGAAGGAGGGACAAACTTACCTCCTCGACGGCAATACCTTGGTGGAAGCCGCTTTTAATGATACCACCGGGTTGTGGCAACTCCACGAGTCGGAAGAGCGTTCAAGTTGGCTGGTTTCACCCAATGGCAAACTGTTGGGAATGCAATTTGATATTGGCCGTGATGTCTGGCTTCTTGATCGAGAACCCGATATCTGGACGGTCAACGACCTACAACCGGCTGGCGAAAAAGCCCCCAAACTGGCTCGCTTGCTCCGCCAGGTTGAAACTACGGCCCAACAAAAACATAACGGCCATTTAAGCCTGTTACGTGTCGACGCCGGCTGGAAAGCGATGTATGGCAGCCTTAACCTCGATACGGAAGAAGGCCGCCGGGAATTGCAGAAGCTCAAAACCTTTAAATCGCTTTATGAAGCGCTGACCACACTGGCGGCCATAGTTTAAATATTCATTTTCAATTTTCCGTAGCTTTTCAAATAAGCGATTGAAATCGCTCCTCCGAGGCTGAAGCCGTCCGTCCACCTGCGTGGACGGGTCTTTTTGTCCGCGTAGGCGGACATTACGGCGTAGCCCTCCAGGTGCGGTTTCAACCGCGTCCTTATTTGAAAAGTATTGGTCCTACGAAAATTTAGATCTAATGAGACTACGACAAATGTCGTAGGTCATCAGTCATTTGATGTAGACCAAGACCGTCTTAGAGGCGGTCTTTTTATTTGGAGTCGACTCGTCTTTACGCCGATGTTTATCAAGCCGAAATCTGGTAAGATGAAAACCAATGAGGGATATATTTCGGCTTGGCGACAGCCTGGCGACGGTTGGCGGTTTTCCAACTGCCGGTTATAGAACGCCTCAGTAACCATTTTTTTGAGCCGAACTTTGATATAATCAGACCGACACATTAAAAATGAAGTTTTTTTAACCCTGACAAGTATAACTTATCGAAAGTGGGAAGTGAGGTTGACAAGATGAGAAGACGACGAATTCTGAATTGGCTGGTAAGAGTTGGCCTATTTTCGCTGATTTTAACGCTGGGAACGGTTACGGCTTTAGTGGTGGGCGAAACCCAGGGCCTGGCTATGGCGGATCTATCGGAGACGCCGGTACAAGTTTTAACCACGGCTCATCAAAGCAACGCCCTGTATGCCAATATCAACGGCGATCCCTCGACAACCGGCCTCTACCGCAGCGACGACCGGGGTCGGACGTGGGAGTTGGTCAGCCCCGGACCCAGTACCTCACTCAATGCCTTAGTTGTTCACCCCACAAATGACCAGGTTCTTTTTGCCGGCACCAACGGCGGTCCGGTAGCCACCACCAACAACCTGTGGCGCAGCGACGACGGCGGCCGCACCTGGCGCAAGTTTTTCTTGAGTTTGCCGGCCAGCCCTGAGGGGGTTATTCCCGCCGTAACCACCCTGGCGACCGATCCTCAACAACCCGGTATCCTTTACATCGGCACCGCCGGGCAGGGGGTGTATCGCTTCGACGTTGGGCCTGATGGCCAAGGTTATACCCTGCTAGGGGATGTTTCGCTCTACAACGCCGATGTGAAAGGCGTGGTGGTTGGCCCGGACAGCCGGGTTTATGCCCTGACGAATGAGGGCTTGTTTGTCAACAGCGGCGACAAGTGGAACAAGCTGGACACGTTGCCGGAGATGCCGATCAGTTTGGCCATCGCCCCGTGGAATCCACAAACCTTATACGCCGGAACGCCTTCCAGTGGGGCCTACCGTTCTACGGATGGCGGGCAAAACTGGGAGTCAATCAGCGCCGGTTTGGAAATGGCCCCGGGCGCAGCCTTACGGGTGACAACTCTGGCTGTGGATGCTGAAAACCCGGATCGACTGGTTGTGGCCACCGCTTATGGCTTAGGCAGCCGGTTAGCCGGAGGCGGTATCTACGAAAGCTTTAACGGGGGCGATGCGTGGCGTAAACTGGGCCAAGTCGAGGAGGTGGTCAAGAACCTGACCCTCGAGGGGAGATTGGTTTACGCCGCCACAGCTAAAGGTTTGGCTCGCTACGGCGACCCGGTTGAAGTAACTAGCCCGGTGGTTATGCCTATCCCGGCATTGCAGCCGCTAGCCAACCCGAACGGCTTGCAGGTAGCCATTCTGATTCTGACGGTGATTATGGCCGGCTTGGCTCTGATTGGCCGCATTGATTGGCTGCGACTGCGGCCCGGCCAGCAGGCTGCTTCGTAATTAGAAAAGAATTTGTTATGCCGGCTCTTCTTCGCTCAGGAAGAGGAGATAGTCTCGAATTATGTGCTCAAAAGGTTAATGGGACGCGGATAGTACGGATCGCGCGGATTTTTTAGTTTTTTATCCGTACCATCCGTACGATCCGCGTCCAATAATTTTTTAAGCACAAAATTTAGGACGATGTCAGGAAGAGATCGCATACTCACCTTTTTGAACTACAGGCACGAGGCTGAAGCCCGTCGGTCTGAAAGAGCGAAGCCCTAACGGGCTGGTATTTTAGCTCGGAGAGCTTTGCCCTTTCAGTGCGGTGGCTTCAGCCCCGCACCTTGACACACCTTAAGCCGAGTATGCGATTGCCCTAGAACTTCCCGGAAGCTATCTTGACGCCAACTTGCTCAAGTTTGAGGCGATTCACGTTTAAAATCGAGCTTCCGGGAAGTTTTTGCAACCCCCCTCTCCCCTACTTGGGAGAGGGGGGTTATTGCCATACTGACTTTTATCCTTTAAAATTGAAGAAATAAATA
>CAZUNT010000026.1:0-48339 GCA_964622215.1 uncultured Caldilineaceae bacterium | reverse complement strand
CCGCTATCTATTCCTGTTGCGGAGTTTGAGTTTGCTTGGGTAGAATTTGATGATCGTTACCGGGTAATTACGCTTTCAAAGAGAAGATGAACTCGAGGAGTTAAACAAAAAGCGTTCTGACCGAGGACGCTTTTTGTTTGTTGGTGATCGCCTTACAGTTACACCGGCGAATGGTGGGAGGGTTACATTCACCTCCTCCACCTCCGGGCGAGGTGGTACGCCGCCAGCGAGGGCATCTTCCTCAGCCATGATCCGGTGGAGAGCGAACCGGCATATCAGTACGTGCGAGGGAATCCGGTCAATTTGACTGATGCTTCAGGGCTTGTGCCACCTCTCCCCATAGATTGGTCTGAAGATATGCTCGAGGATCTTGATCTTGCAAGATATTTTGTTGACCAAGCCAATTGGGTTTATGGGAAAGATAATCCGTACTGGAATTGCCCAAGCAACGATGATATTCAAGATCCAAACGATGATTGGTATCAAGTAGTACGTGATTTTGTTTGTGAGGCTGGACCGGAGCCACATGAATTTAAAGATAATGCATTCATTACAAAAAGTCTGAAGGAGACGAGTTTTATAAGAGATGCACGCTTTAGATATTACACATTGGGGCAAGATCATGGAAAACGTTCTTTCAATCCTATACAAAACTTTAATCCTTTCTTTGAAAATCCGGAATTTATGCCCGCCTTTCTAATAGCGGAAATAGAATATTGGACTTCGGTGGATCCTGCTGGGACTGGTCGTATACTAGGTGGCTTTAGTTATATAATTGAGGAACGAGATTCTTACCTTTATTGGACGGTCACGAATCTGATGAGTCGGGAATCTGGTACTAGGATTTTGTACGGCGATTTACCAAGTTTGGAAGAACAAGTTAATTCTGGACAAACTACATTTTTCTTTAGATCAATTTTGCAATCCAAGTCGCGTCTTGAAACAAGGGATCCAGAGGGTGGTGGAGATATGAGGATGATTATTACTTGGAAGGAATTTCATAATCCTTGTCACTATAATAATATGATTTGGATTCCTTAAAGTAAATGCAATCTTGATTAATTTGAAAAGTTCATCGGTGTGATTATGAGCATATGGCGTTTGTGGTTTGTTTTCACGAGTATCTGTATAGCATTAGGAGGATGTTGTGCAACTGGGATTCCTTTAGGAAGTTATGAAGCCCCCTCTCCTGAAGCATTTAAAGAAAGCGATTTAATTGGAACTTGGCAAGCAAAATACGGTACATCAAGAACTGATACAATTATAATAAAAGGTGATGGAACATATCAGCAAGTTTTTCAATCGCCACTAGAAAATTACTATTATAAAAGTGATTGGAATAAATGGTACATTACATATCCTTCAACCGAAAAACCTGTACTGCATTTGAAAAAAATGAGATACTGTGTCTACTTCGTAGACGAATGTGAATCTACAGGGCGAGGAGAGCCAAAGCTGTATTATGATTTTAGTGAGGATAAACTTATTGAATTATCGAACGAAGTTATCCTTCGAATAACTATTGATGATAGTACTTCAAGAGGTATTCGTTTATGGCACCTTCAAACTGATCCGGATGTCGGACCTGAATTCTTTATCTATGTAGACAAATGAATTTTTATAAAGTGGAATCGAGTCTTCTGTCTCAGTTGACAAGTTGGGTTGAATCTGTAGTTCGACCCAACTTAACCCCCATCCTTAAAACGAGCCAATCATTGCCCGATTCCACTGTTTCGTTTTACATAAGATTGAGCATCTTATCCTCCACCTCTCCTATCGCCCGGCCATAATCCCTGGCGAGGGTGCGGTTAGAATCACTGAGAGAATGAAGGGAATGATAATTCTGAATTTTTTCAGTGTCGTCATCCGATTCAGTGATTCAGTGTTTCCACCTCCGCCATCGCCCGGCCGTAATCGGCGGCGGCAGCACCCCCACGCCAGCACCTGTCGCCACTACACCAGCCGCTTCGTGTAGGCTCTTTTTTACCTGCCGGGCATCATTTGATGGTCAAAAACGACAAACTACCAATTCTTACGCCAGTTAGCAGTGACAATCGACTTGTCAATGGTGGTCTCAATTTGAATTACTTCGGATAAAACAGCTTTCACCGTTTTTTCATCGTCGCTTGCGACGACCGAAAGCCACCATTTACAAGGGATTGGTTTAGTGTCCAGAGTGATGTCGTAAAAGCCGGGCGGCCAGCCGGTGGTCCCGGAAGCATGGGAAATGACCGAGAAACCACCGCATTCCGCCCGCACGTAGACACCGTTAACCGGGTTGCCACTGACATCCGTAATATTCCCCAAGAAGCGAGTCAAACCGTAATTGGTATCGTCAAACCAGCCGGTTGGTTCGAACTGATAAGTAGGTTTTTCGGGGGCTGGCGTGGGTACAGGTGTCGGTGGAACCGGGGGCGGGGGAGCTGCCACAACCGGCACGCCGCCGCTATTGAGGGCTTGCACCACCGAACCAGCTACCCAGCCGGTAGCGCCATCAGGACCTTGAACCTGCCACCACGTTGCCTCGACATTACGGCCAACCACCGGTGCTGGAACATTGACCGGGAGTTGAGCGATAACCGGGTAAATGGTCCCCGGACCAGAACGAACATTGACCACCCTGGCCGCTACCACCTGGGGCCTGACCGGCGTAGGAGTAGGCGAGGGCGGTAGCGGAGTCGCTGTTGGAGCTGGGCTTGGCGTGGCTGTGGCTGTATCGGTTGAGGTGGCGATAATAGGGATAACGACCGGCGTAAAAGTAGGCAGTACCGTAGCGCTTACGACCGGTACAGGCGTAAAAGTAGGGGCCGGGAGCCGGATGATCGGAGCAGAGTCGGGCCGCCGGAAAAACCAGGCAAATAAAGCTGTCGCTCCCAGGTAGATAATCAAAAGCAGCAGGACAACTAAGCTAAAATATCTGACCTTTTGCATTGCTGAACCTTTCAAACCATAGGATTGACGCAGTTTGTAGTACAAGTTGCCAACTTATCCATCTTATGAACATAAAATTGGGAACAAGTTGGCAATTTGCCGAAGGTAAAAATTGTACGCTTCGGCCAGCGACAAGCTTCATTAAAAGTTTAGCGTCTTAGCTTAAGACCAGCAAATTCCCAAGTGTATCATACCACCCATCAATATTGTAAGGGTCAAACACATTTTGAATAATTAGGAATCCTCAGTAATATAGGGGGTATGACAGCAAAACGTATCCATCGTCACTTGTTGGATCGCCTCTTACCACCAGCGCAACAGAAAGGATAACGAATCGTGTCGGAACCACAGCCATTGCCAGTGGTAATTATTGCCTGCCAGGTGTTTCAGGATTTATTGGAACATTTTCTACCCGCGGGGCTGGCTGACCAGGTCACTTTTCTCGATTATGGGCTGCATATCGTCCCCAAAAAACTCAAGCAAACCGTACAAGAGACAATTGACCGTATCGATACCCCCAGCCTGGTGGTCTTAGGTTATGGACTGTGTGGCAATGGCCTGGATGGGATCAAAGCCGGTCAGCACACCCTGCTCATTCCCCGCACGGATGACTGCATCGCCATTCTGCTCGGCTCCTATCAGGCTTATCAATACGAATTCCGCGAGTCGCCCGGGACGTATTGGTTGAGCAAAGGCTGGCTGAAGGCGGCTACGAACCCTCTGGCCGAGTACGAGAAACTCGTCGAAAGCTACGGCGTTGAGGATGCCAAGTGGCTGATGGATCAGCAGTACCGGCATTACAAGTGGCTCACCCTGGTCGCTCATAATGAGGTTGACCTGGTCGAGTATCGCCCCCAGGCGCAGAAAGTGGCCGACTATTGCCAACAGTGGGGCATACGTTACCGCGAGCTGCTTGGCTCAGACGCCTACGTGCGTAAACTGGTTGAGATTGCGGCCGACCTGAGCCAGGCCGACAACGATTTCCTGGTTATCCCACCCGGCGGCGAACTCCGCCAGGCTCAATTTTTACGGGAGGGCTGATGCCGACCGTAACCATCATTTACGGCGAACAACAGCAGGCCGTGGAAGTCTCTGCCGGTACGCTGGTGGGTGAGGCCGTCGCAATAACCGGCCTGCCCCTGGAGCAGCCCTGCGCCGGGCGAGGCACTTGCGGCAAATGTAAGGTGCTGTTGGAGGCGGGCGCTGCCCCACCCGACGAAGTGGAGCGGGCTAACCTGACGGCCGGCGAACTGGCCGTGGGTAATCGGCTGGCCTGCCGGGCGCGGCTGGTGAGTGACGCCCAGGTTACCCTGGCCCCGATCGTAGTCTACTCCAACAAAATCTTCCGGACCAGCAATCGTTACAAACGTGATAAAGATGTGCCGCTGGGGTTGGCGATTGACCTCGGTTCAACCACTGTAGCTGCCTTTCTGACCATGCTGGACAACGGCGAGGTCGTCGCCGGGGGTGGCAGCCTGAACCAGCAAACGGTGTACGGGGCGGATGTCATCTCTCGGCTGGCCGCGGCCAGAAATAACCCTGTCCAGGCCGAACGGCTGCATAAATTAGCCCTGGCCTCGATCAACCAGGCGGTCGACTCGCTCAAGCTGCCGGCCAAAATTTTGCAGCGAGTTGAACGAGCCACCATTGTCTGTAACCCCGCCATGCATCACCTGTTGGTTCAATTGCCGGTTGATACGCTGGCGGTGAAGCCGTTTCAACCCTACCAAAAAAGCTCCATCCGGGAGGCTGCTGCCTTGATGGGGGGTATTTTCCCCCCGTTTACCCAGGTGATGCTGCCGCCGCTGATTGGCGGTTTTGTTGGCTCCGACGCGCTGGCCTGCCTGGCCTACTTTGGCTTTGACCGGACCGCTGCGCCGCTGGCGGCGGTTGACCTGGGGACCAACGGCGAGGTAATGGTCACCGATGGGCGGCGCATCCTGACCGGCTCAACCGCCGCCGGGCCGGCCTTTGAGGGGGTTAATATTTCCTGCGGCAGCCGGGCGGTGGACGGCGCTATTGTCGAGGTGCAGCTCAAGGACGACGATTTTGTATTTGAGACGATCGGCAACGAGCCACCGGTGGGGATAACCGGCTCGGGTTTGCTCAGCCTGACTCACCGCTTGGTGCAAGCCGGCGTCGTCGAGCCGAGCGGTCGGATTTCACCTGAGCCGCCCCGGCTGGCCGAGCGGGTCCAGACCCATCCCAAGGGGGCGCGTTATGTCAGGCTGACCGGCGACGGCCAATTGGTCTTCAAACAGTGGGATGTGCGCGAACTACAAAAGGCCAAAGGAGCCATTCGAGCGGCCATTGACATGCTGCTAAAAGAGCTGGGCCTCAAACCGGCCGACCTGGAAAAGCTTATTCTGACCGGCTCATTTGGCGGGCAGCTCAACGTGGAGGCCGTGTTGGGATTGGGCATGATCCCGCCGGTGCGCCCGGCGGTAGTGCAGCCTGTCGCCAATGGAGCCGGGTTGGGGGCGGCGCTCTTTTTATCGGACGAAGGTTTGGCCCGGGGTGAACGGCTGGCGGCCCAGGCCGAGCAGATCGACCTGGAGAAGCTGCCGGGGTTCAGCGATCAGTATATAGCGATGATGTCTTTTGAGCCGGAAGGTTTTAGACCTTAACGGCCCTGGCTTTCCCTCTCAAAAAATTCAAGGGAACTCATTTTGACAAAGAAAAGTGTCTATGTTAATATCTACGCGGGTAGACAATGCGGGTAGACAACACGGGTAGACAACATTAAGGGAAACTTTTGACGATACTCAAATAAGGCTCCTCGGAATGGAGTAACCCCTCCTCCATTTTGATTGCAGAGAGCAGAAGAGGACGCCTGCTCTCTGCAACTTAAAATCGGGTATTCCCCATCTGACGGGGAGGAGTGCGGAATTTATTCCGCTGTTAGACTGGCAGCAGACTGAAGTCTGCACTCCTTGTGCTTTTTACCTACGCCAAGTGGGAAATACTCTTAAAATCAAATTTCGCAGTAGACTTACATTCAGTGGCTTAACGACAAAATCCGGCTAGAAAGTGCCAGGGTGTACATATGGCCCAAAGAAAACCGGTTACCCGTAAAGAAGTAGCTGAACGGGCCGGCGTGTCGGTAGCGGTCGTGTCGTATGTGGTTAACAATGGGCCGCGCCCGGTGTCACCGGAAACCCAGGCTAAAGTCAATAAGGCTATTGAAGAGTTGGGCTATTATCCCAACGAATTGGCCCGCAGCCTGAGCCGAAAACAGACAGCTACCATCGGCTTGATTATTCCCAGCCTGACCAACCCGGTCTATGCCGAAATCGCCGACAGCCTGGAAAAGGTCTGCGCGACCGAAGGATATACGGTGATGTTGTGCGGTACCGGGCGCGATCCGGCCAAGGAAAAAAGGTTAGCCGAAACCTTACGGGCTAAACAGGTTGACGGGGTCGTGGTTATTCCCAGCCAGACGCCGCAAGCAGTTATTAGCCCACTTCAGCAAGCCCATATCCCTACGGTGGTGTTAGAACACGATTTGCCAAATACTCATTGTATTGCCATTGACGACCGGCAAGGGGGCCGGCTGGCTACGCAGCACCTGTTGTCATTGGGCCATCGCCGTATCGGGAAGATTAAGCGTGAACCTTATAGCGCCCTCAGTTACCTTCGATTTACCGGATACTGTGAAGTGTTGGACGAAGCAGGTATTCCTTTTGACCCGGCCCTGGTCGTCGAGAGTAAGGCCGGGCAGTCGGCCGGTTATGCCTCGATGCAAAAGCTGCTGGCCCTGCCCAATCCGCCCACAGCAGTATTTACTCATAATGATGTGCTGGCCATGGGGGCTATACGCGCCATCTACGACGCCGGCCTCTCTGTGCCTCATGACATCTCGGTGGTCGGTTATGACGACACGATCAGCGCCTCTTACCTTAACCCGCGCTTAACTACGGTCAAGTTCCCTGCCGCCGAGATGGGCTGCCGGGCCGGACAAATGATTTTGGAATTGGCTCAAAAGAAAGGCAGTCTACCGGCGCAAACAATTATGCTGCCGGTTGAACTTATGGTGCGGGCGTCAACCGCACCACCCAAAAAACCTTCTTAAAGCAAAGGAGCACGATAGATGAGATTAGGTTTTCATGGAGCCACCTCGATGACCTCCGATCTGGAAACGGATGTAGCAGCCTCCGCCTATGCCGGTTTTTTAGCCCTGGAATTGTGGGGGACCAAGATTGACAAATATCTGGCCGGCCACTCGCTTGACGACCTTAAGGCGCTGCTGACCGAAAAAGGCGTTGCGCCGATGTCCATCAATTCGATTGAGTTTATCACCTTTCGGGGGGACGAGTATCCCAAAATCAGGGCGCGCTGCCGGGAGTTGTGCCAGATTGCCCAGGCGATTGGCTGCCCGACGGTGGTGGTTGTGCCCAGCCCCACCCCTTCTCGGGAAACCACCTGGGAAGAAATCGTTGACGAGCATGTGAAGGTGCTGCGCGACTTGAGCGACATTGCCGGCGAATACGGGGTCAAGCTCTCTTTTGAACTCCTGGGCTTTGGCTGGTGTTCGGTGCGCACCCCTCGCGGGGCCTGGGAAATTGTGCAAAAAACCGGGCGGGCCAACGTGGGGCTGGTGGTTGACTGCGCCCATCTGTATGGCGGCGGCGGGCTGTTCGGCGAAATAGACGCCGTGGACCTGGCCCACGTTTTTACCTTTCACCTGGATGACCTGGAAGACCTGCCCAAAGAGGCTATTACCGATGCCAAACGCCTGCTGCCCGGTTTGGGAGTGATTCCGCTGGACGACATTTGCCGGCGACTGCAAAAGCTTGGCTACGACGGCGACTGTTCGGTTGAATTGTTTCGCCCGGAATATTGGGCATGGGACCCGAAAGAGCTGGCGGTGCAGGTGCGGGCTTCGGCCCTGAAGGTTCTGTCGCCCTACTTTAAGGTGGAATAACCCAAAAGGCCAATTTCGAACAAGAGTTCACCCTATAACGGGGGAAAGGAGGGGCCAATAAACTAAACTTTCGATGATATGGTAGTCAATTTAGCAAGGTTACAAACTTAATTAATTCACTAAACAAAGAAGGAGAAACCAACGATGGAAAGGTATCGCAGTGTTGCGAAAAATATTACTTTTTTTGTTCTGTTGGCTATATTTCTAGGTGTCTATGCGTTCCTGGTAAACCCGGCGGTCACTTCAGCCCAAGACCCGACGGCTGAGCCAACGACTGAGGCTGTGGCTCCGCCCAAGTACCATTTTGTGATGGTCTCGCACATTGGGTCGAACGATCCGAACATGCTCTGGCTCACCTATGCCATCGCCGACTTCGAAAAACGTTTCCCGGAAGTCAAGATTGATTATGTCGGCGCTACCCAGTCCGGTATCGAAGAGCTGGTTACCCTGGCCCGGCAGGCAATTGCGACCAAGCCTGACGGGATTGCGATCCCTATTCTTGCGAGTGAACCGCTTGACCCCGTTCTGAGAGAGGCCATTGCTGGTGGTATTCCGGTGGTTGCCTTCAACATTAGTGACCCCCGACCGGCAGACCAACGCGTCCCTTATCTGGCTTATGTTGGCGGCGCTGAAGAGCAAGTGGGCATCATGCTGGCGAACGAGGTTCTCAAAAGTGCGGAAGCCGGGGAAATTCCCGAACCCACCGGGGCAGTTTGCGCAGATTGGGATCCGTCACACCAGGGCCTGGCAGCCCGCTGCAAGGGCTTTAATGAAACGATGACTGCCGCCAATGTTAAATCGGAGACCCTGACCATCAGCCAGAATCAAGCTGATGCCGTGAACACCATGGAAGCCTACCTGCAGGGCAACCCGGATGTAAACGTGATCTTCGCGGTCACCGCAGGTTCAGGCCCCTGGGCGTATGCTGCGGCCAAGGATTTGGACCTGTCGCCCGATGTCGACATGGAGGGTGTAACCATCCTGGGTGTTGACGAGAGTCCGGTCACGTTGGAAGGCATAAGAGAGGGTCATATTTTGGCAACCCACAGCCAGGGCTTCTATCTGCAAGGGTTTAGCCCATTTGAGATACTCTATTGGAATAAAGAACTGGGGTATGTACCATTTAACGACACTTTGACCGGCCCAATCCTCATTAATAAGGATAACATTGATAAATGGGTCCCGTTTACCCACAATATCTTCGGCGACCAGTATGACAAACTGGCTCAAGGCCAATGGCAGTAGTCTGAAGTAAATTCCCTCCTCTAGTTGGCCGTAGGGGAGGGGACTCTCTCCTGCCAACCCGGTCTTCCGTCTGTATCCGAAGTGACAAAGACCCGATTTCTTTCTAAACTGCTAGGAAGACCCTAAAGGTTTCAAAAACCTTTAGGGTCTGGATTAGCTCATTTGCAAAAAGCTTTAGACTGACCCCAGATAATAGGGAGGGCATGGCTTATGCCACCAGGAATGAGGAGATTTTTTAAACGAACCGAGGCGACCATTATCATTGGGACCGTCCTTCTCTTTGTTATTTTTACCCTAGTTGATACAAGGGGCTGGTTCAGCTTCTTTACCATTCGCAATATTACCCGCTTTACAGCCATCTTGGGGCTGGTCGCCATTGGGGAAACCCTGTTGATCCTGATTCGGGAAATTGACCTTTCCGTAGGATCGGTTTACGGGCTGGTGGCGATTGCCTTCATCAGCTTTGAACCTGCGCTCGGCGTGCCCCTTTCTTTTGTGGCGGCGCTCTTGCTTGCCGCCGCCATCGGACTGCTCAATGCCCTTTTGGTGCTCAAAGGCGGCCTGCCTTCGATGATTGTCACCTTGGGTGGATTATTTTTTTATCGGGGGGTCATTTATGTGACTACCGAGGGAGCGGTGCGTTCCTTTACCAAGGCCACCGCGCAGCAATGGTTTGTCCAATTGTTTGGGGGAAACTGGCTGTTCCGCCTGGAAAACGGTCTGGGGTGGTTTTTGCTGGCAGTTATCTTCTTCACTTATATCCTTTTTAGAACCCGCTATGGGAATCACCTGTTGGCGATTGGGGGGCATACCTTAAGCGCCGCTTCACGAGGGGTGAAGGTAGAATTTGTTCAAACTGTGGCCTTCGTCACCTGCTCGGTTCTGGCAGGTTTTGCGGGGATCATCACCGTGTGCGACCTACCCAGTACCAATGTGACCATCGGAACGGATATAGAGCTTGAAGCCATTGCTGCCGCCGTGGTTGGTGGGGTGCTTTTGACCGGCGGCCGAGGTTCTATTATTGGCGCAGCCCTGGGTGCTTTTTTCTTGACCGCCGTCCGCTCGGAATTGATTACCTTAGGCGCTCCCCCTGTTTGGTACATGTCGTTTGTGGGTTTCGTGCTGGTATTTGCTGCGGTGGTGAATATCTCAATTCAAAGACGTTTAGTGGCCGGAATGACTGCGTAAGAAACCGGCGAGGGTTATGAATCCAAGGAAAAGAAATCACATGAGCGAACCACAAAAAGCCTTGATCGAAATGAAGAATATTAATCTGAATTTTGGAACTGTTAAAGCTCTATCCGACGTGAGTGTCAATTTCTACGAGGGTGAACTGGTCGGGCTGGTAGGTGATAATGGCGCCGGCAAAACAACTCTCATTCGAATTCTATCCGGGATGTATGCGCCTACTTCGGGTGAGGTTTATTTTGACGGCCAGCGCATTACCCGTTTTCATCCCAAACTGGCGATTGACCTCGGCATCGAAACCATCCAACAAACCGTCGGGCTGTGCGATAACCTGTCGGTAGCCCGCAACTATTACTTAGGGCGTGAACCCATCAAGCGGCTGTTTGGCGTTATTCCCGTTTTAGATTTTGCCCAAATGCGGGCAGCGAGCAACAAGGTGGTTCATAACTTTGGGCTGCGCGACAGTGTGAACGTTGACGATGAGGTGGCGCTTTTGTCAGGGGGGGAGACTCAATCGTTCAAGATCGGCCGGGCGGTGGATTTTCGCAACCGGGTGATCATTATGGATGAGCCAACCAATCACCTGTCGGTGCGGGAACGTGCTCATGTGAACGATATCGCCTTACAGCTCAGAAACCAAGGTCTGCTGGTTATTTACATTACCCATGATATTTTCCAGGTTCATCGACTGGCCGACCGCATTGTCATCCTGGAAAATGGGCGAAAGGTTCTTGATATTCCCAAAGCCAAAATGTCGGCTGAAGAGCTGGAACAGATTATTCGTGACGGCGGCCACGAAATCAGCAAGAGGTAGGATGTCATGCTACAGATGATGCATATTTTGCGTAAACGTACAGAGGTCGCGGTAGCCGCCATCACTCTTTTGCTCATCTTAGGCTTCACCGCAACTTCGCAGGGCGTCTGGCTGTCAGAGGCTAACATGCGCGAAGTGCTGCGGGTCACTTCAATCCTGGCTATAATAGCCTTTGGTGAGGCGTTAGTGATTACCACCGGTGAAATCGACATTTCTGTCGGTTCGACCTTTGGTATTGTTGGTATTATCTACATCGCCATTGGACCTTATATTGGCGTCCCCCTGGCGATTCTGATGGGGCTTGGAGTCGCTGTAATAATCGGCAGTGTGAATGGTTTTATCGTTGCCTACTTTAGAATCTCTTCACTTGTCGTTACCTTGGGGAGTTATTTTGTTTTTCGAGGATTGGCCTTAGCCGTAACTCAAACAACCTCTCACTACAATGCAGGTCAGGCAATGCGGGCCAATCCGGTTTATCAGTTCTTTGGTAGTTCCAGCGTTCTTGGTTACAACAACGCCCTGGTGTGGGCCTTTGTGGTTTTGCTTTTTCTGCAATATGTTCTTTTCTGGACTCCCATCGGCAACTGGCTTTTGGCTGTAGGAGGTAATGCTGAAAGTGCTCACTCACGCGGAGTGAGAGTCATGCAGACCAAGTGGCGTGCCTACATCGCCTGCGCTTTCCTGGCCGGCCTGGCCGGTATTCTTGAGGCAGGTGATTTGGGTTATGCGGACGGAAGCTTGGGGCGTCAAAGGGAATTGCAAGCCATCGCTGCGGCTGTTTTGGGTGGCTGTGCCCTGACCGGTGGGCGCACTTCACTGCTGGGTACCTTCTTGGGCGCTTTCATTCTCTCTGGGATTCAGAGTTATCTCGTCATCAAAAGCATCGAACCGCAATGGTTCGTTTTGCTGCTTGGGCTGATCGTGGTTCTGGTCGGTCTGGCTGATCGAGGATTGACACGTCTGGTATCAAGACTGGCAACGTAGAAATCATTTAAGAGGCATAAAATGAACTCAAGAGAACGAGTAACCCTGGCTTTGAACCATCAAGAGCCGGACCGCGTGCCCCTTGATCTGGGGGGCAGCGTGGTCACGTGTATGCACGTCAGCATCGTCTACAAATTGCGCCAGGCGTTGGGCCTGGATGCCCCCGGCACGCCGGTTAAGGTGGTGGAACCCTACCAGATGTTGGGCGAAATCAAGCCCGATCTTCAGGCTGCCCTGGGCGTGGATGTGGCGACGGTGCGAGGCCCCAGAACCATGTTCGGCTTCAAAAATGAAGGCTGGAAGTTGTGGACGACCTTTGACGGGACGCCGGTTTTGGTCCCCGCCGGCTTCAACACCGACCCCGAACCCAACGGGGACATTCTGATGTACCCGGAGGGTGATAAATCGGCGCCGCCCAGCGGCCGTATGCCCAAAAACGGCTGGTATTTCGACTCCATCATCCGCCAGGGGCCCATCGACGACGACAACCTGAACCCCGAGGATAACCTGGAGGAATTTAAACCGATTTCAGACGAAGACCTGGCCTATTACCAGGTCGAAGTACAACGGTTGTATGAAAAGACAGATCAGGCTATCTTTGCCGACTTTGGCTTTACCGGTTTTGGCGACATCGCCCTGGTACCGGCCCCCTGGCTTAAAAATCCACCCAAGGGCATCCGCGATGTGGAAGAATGGTATATGAGTACCGTCATGCGCCAGGATTATGTGTACGCAGTATTTGACCGCCAGTGTGAAATTGCCCTGGACAACCTGGCCAAAATCTATGATGTTATCGGCAACCGGATTACGGTCATTTTGGTGTCGGCCACCGATTTTGGGATGCAAAAAGGGCTGCTGGTTTCTCCCAAAACTTATCGCGAGTTATTTATGCCTTTCCACATCCGGGTTAACAACTGGATCCACACCCACACCACCTGGAAAACTTTCATTCATTCGTGCGGTTCGGTTATCTCACTCATTGACGATTTTATTGAGGCCGGTTTTGATATTCTCAACCCGGTTCAATGTTCGGCGGCGCTGATGGACCCGCGTGAATTGAAAGCCCGGTTTGGGGAGCGCGTCGTCTTTTGGGGCGGCGGTGTGGACACGCAGCATACTCTGCCGACAGGTTCGCCGGAAGAGGTGCGGGCACAGGTCCGTGAACGTATCAACATCTTTGGCCCAGGGGGGGGATATGTGTTCAATACGATCCACAACGTCCAACCTAAGTCACCAATTGAAAATGTGCTGGCCATGTATGAAACGGTGCGGGAGTATGGCCGCTACCCTCTTCGTTAGCTACGAAGGAGTCGTCACAAACTAACGCATACCGCCAAGAATGGGAATTCTTTAATTGAGTAATCTAGATAAATTTTTCCCATTGTATTTCGCCTTTACCCTGAACTGGCTGGTGTAAAGCTGGTGATAAAAGCCTTGTTGGGCCAGGAGCGCCTCGTGAGTTCCGCGCTCGATCAACTGGCCGTGGTTGATAACCAGGATTTGGTCGGCATTCCGAATGGTGCTCAGCCGATGAGCGATCACGAAGCTGGTCCGTCCGGTCATCAAGCGTAACATGGCCTCCTGAATCTGTTTTTCGGTCCGGGTATCGACACTGCTGGTGGCTTCATCCAGGATCAGGATACTGGGATCGGCCAGAATGGCCCGGGCAATGGCCAGTAACTGCCGCTGGCCCTGGCTCAAATTACTCCCTCGGCCCGACAGGGGGGTGTCATACCCCTGCGGCAGACGATGAATGAACTGGTCGGCGTTGGCCAGCCTGGCCGCCGCGATGATTTCTTCATCAGTGGCCTCCAGCCGGCCATAACGAATATTCTCTTTGACCGAGCCGGAAAAGAGGAAGGTATCCTGGAGGACAATCCCCAGGCGGCGGCGTAAATCATCTTTTCTAAGCTGGCGGATATCCTGACCGTCGATACATATCCGGCCGCTGTCGACGTCATAAAAGCGGGTCAGCAAGTTGACCAGGGTGGTCTTCCCGGCTCCGGTCGGCCCTACCAGGGCCATAATCTGGCCTGGTTTGGCCTGCAAACTGACCCGGGTCAGAATGGGAACATCCTTCTCATAAGAAAAGCTGACCTCATCAAAAGTAACCTCTCCTTTGACCTGGGTCAAAGGCCGGGTGTCCGCCGTTTCGATCATCTCGGGAACCTCGTCAATGACCTCGAAGACCCGCTCCGCCCCGGCCACGGCCCCCTGGATCAGGTTATACAGGTTGGCAATTTCATTGACAGGACGGCCAAACTGGCGGGTGTAGTTGATGAAACTGGCTACGGTCCCAACCGTAGCCAATCCCTGGAGGGCCATCCAGCTCCCGGCCGTGGCCACGACGGCCAGGCCCAGGTTATTGACAAAGTTGCTGAACGGCCCCATCACCCCGGCTAAGATCTGGGCCTGAATGGCCGCCTGTTGGAACGCCCGGTTGGCGGCATCGAACTGGGCCAGGACAGCTTGTTCCTGGACATACGCCTTCACCACTCGCTGACCGGTCACCGTCTCCTCGATCAATCCATTGAGCTGGCCCAACGTGGCTTGTTGGCGGCGAAACCCGGCCCGGGTGCGTTTTGCCACCTCGTGACTCAACAGGAACATCAACAGTAGGACCGTCAGCAGGCTGACCAGGGCCAGCCGTGGGTTGAGCCAGGCCATCATCGCCGCTATCCCGATGAGGCTCAAGATGCCGGAGATGAGTTGGGTGGCGCTTTCGGTGAGCATCATGTTGACGTTCTCCAGGTCGTTAGTCAGCCGGCTCATCAGGTCGCCATGGGCCTGCCGGTCAAAAAAACGAAGAGACAACGTCTGCAAATGCTCAAACAGGTCATTACGGATATCCCTGATCGTCTGTTGAGAGGCCCTGGCCATGATGTAGTTTTGTAACCAGGTCAAGAGTGACATCAAGCCATAGAGGCCCAGCATCAGCAGGCCAATCCGAAATAGGCCGGGTAAATCTCCCGGCAAAATATAGTCGTCAATGGCTATACCCAGCAGGTATGTCCCCAGCACACTCAAACCGGTGGTGGCGGCCACCATCAAGGTAGTGGCCAAAAGCGCGACTCTCCGGCGTCTCAGGTAGCCCCACAGGCGCAGCACGGTATCCCGCCGGTTCTTGGCCCGCTCGACCTTGCCCAGGAAGTGGCTGCCAGGCCCTCTCCGGCCTATCATCGACAGAGGTAACTCCCGCTCTCGTTGGTCTCTACGCTCGGCCATCGGCGCTGCCTCCCTGGTCCATTTGGGATTCGTAAATCTCGCGGTAGATGGAACTGGAGGCTAACAACTCGTCGTGGGTTCCTTCTCCAACAATCTTACCCTCATCCAGGACCAATATTTTGTCGGCGGTCAGGACCGTACTGATCCGCTGGGCCACCACAAAGGTGGTTCGACGCTGCCGTTGGCCGGCCAGCGCTGCCTCAATCCGGGCCTCCGTCTCCACATCAACTGCACTGGTGCTGTCGTCCAGGACCAGGATATCAGGCTGGGTCAGCAGGGCCCGGGCAATCGCCAGGCGTTGTTTCTGCCCCC
Source organism: uncultured Caldilineaceae bacterium (assembly GCA_964622215.1). GTDB lineage: Bacteria > Chloroflexota > Anaerolineae > 4572-78 > J111 > DSQQ01. The sequence continues at coordinate 32,716 of CAZUNT010000026.1, read as the reverse complement.
CCGACAGGTTGACCCCTCGTTGCCCCACTACCGCATCATAGCCGTCAGGAAAGCCGTTGATAAAATCGTGGGCCTGAGCCATTTTAGCGGCGGCAATTACCTCTGCTTCGCTTGCCTCGGGCCGGCCATAGCGGATGTTACCCCGGATTGTGCCGGAGAACAGGACCGACTCCTGCAAGGCAATCCCAATTTTGCGCCGCAGGACCGCCTCGTCGATCTCGCGCACGTCAATCCCATCGATCAGCACCCGGCCAGCGGTGACGTCATAAAAACGAGGAATCAGGTGGATGAGGCTCGATTTGCCCGAGCCGGTAGCCCCCAGCAGGGCCACCTTCTGCCCCGGTTTGGCTACAAAGTTGAGTTGTTTGAGCGCCGCGTCATCATCCGTGCCGTTGTAACGAAAACTGACATTTTCAAAAGTAACCCACCCCTGGGGATCAAACTGCTTCAGGGCGTCCGGTTTATTCTCGATCTCCGGCTTACTTTCCAGGACCTCCAGGATCCGCTCAGCTGAGGCTTCTGCCCTGGAGATCCGGGCCACCAACATACTGACCATCATCAACGACATCAAAGCTTGGGTCAGGTAGTTGATAAAGGCGATCACCTGTCCGACTTGCATCCCGCCCCGGTTGACCTGGACTCCACCCACCCAGAGCGCCCCTACGATCCCGATGTTAAGGGTTACCATCATCAAAGGCATGGCCAGGGCGACTGTTTGAAGGGCTCGGGTATTGTGGTCAACCAGGCTCTCATTGGTCCGGCGAAACCGCTCGACTTCATAGTTCGAGCGGGCAAAGGCTTTGACCACCCGGACTCCGGCCAGGTTTTCTTGCATCACCGTATTGAGCGTGTCCAGCCAGTGCTGGACCTGGCCGAAGATGGGGTAGAGCCGCTTGAAAATCCAACTCAGCCCGGCCATGATCACCGGGATCAGGATCACAAAGAGAAGGGCCAGGCGAGGGCTGGTCAGGATCGCCATAACTATACTGCCCAGGAGCAGCAGCGGCGTTCTGACCATGACCCGGAGGAGGATCAGCACCGCCTCCTGAACCTGGGTGACATCGTTGGTCAGGCGGGTGATCAACTTGCCGGGTTCCAACTCATCCAGGTTGCTAAAGGAGAAAGCTTGGACCTGGCCAAAGAGCGCCCGGCGCAGGTCGGTCCCAAAACCCTGGGAGGCCAGCACCGCATAGATCGTACAGCCAACTCCCCCGCCCCAACCCACCACCGCCAGGCCCACCATCCAGACCCCGGTGGTCAGCACCAGTGTCAGGTCCTGTTGGGCGATACCTTCATCCACAATCCGCTGCACCAGACGCGGCTGTGTCAGGTCCATCCCCACCTCAACCAGCATCAACAGCGGGGCTAGAATGGCCCAATACCGGTAAGGTTTCAGGAATTTAGCTAATTTTCTGGTTGCCTGCATTTCAATTTCGTCTCATCAAAAGTCAAATCTCATCAATTAAGGAACGATAAACAGGTTGGCTCACGCCAATTGTTCCAGCATGGCCTGGTCATCACTTCGGCCGGTCACGGCATCACACAAGAGGCGATGGCTGAGGGGCATAGGGTTGGCCTGGGGAATATAGAACTTGGTATGAAGAAGGGGTGCGTCCATAGCGTTTAGTTTACCGCTTTGCTATAATTAGCTACAAATGGATTGCGGATAATGCAATATCAATACAAGCGTAACAGCTTATTGCTCTGGGGGCTGGTTGTGCTCACCCTGATGTATATTTATTTACTCTATTTCCTTCCTACCCTAACTGGCGCCTCCCTCCTGGACGGCAGCATCGGGGTGATCTTGGGCCTCTATACCTGCTCCCGTCCGGCGGCCAATGCCGTAGATATGTTCTTCTTTGAGCGCGGCGCCCTCCGGCAAGTTACCTCGAAGTGGTCCGGGTTTGTCTGGCTGGCGCTGAACCTGCTGGCCCTGGGGCTGGGCTGCTTCGTTATTATGATAGGCGTCATGCGCCTGGTTGGTTGAGTAATCGCTTCACCCCTACCAGCCGCATTGCTCCGGCTCGCCGGTTCCTTCACGCCAGCCGCACCATTCGCTGTTGCCCGGATCACGCCGCCCCTGGAAGGTGCGGCCCGTGGTCAGGTCAAGCCGCCACTCAAAAGTGTCCTGTTCGCCCTGGTCGTTGCGCCAGGTTCCGTTCAGTTTGACCTCGGTGAGAGACTCGACCGTAATCACCCCGTCCACAATCTCGCCTGTGTGTCCCTGGCTGTCCACATAGGTCCCCCGGACACTCTGGCCGGTTTGGACCAGCGTGGCCTGCCCGGTTACCCCCGGCGGACTGCCGAAACGTAATTGCCAGACCCCGCTAAAGCCACAGCCGGCAGGTAAGGACTGGCCGGAACGGACCCCGCACCACTGCCCGGTTTTGCTGCTTTCAAAGGTACCGGTGAAACTGCTCCAATCTGCGGCCAGTTGCCAGAGTAATTTACCCTGGCTGTTCGAGCTGCGGTTACTCAGCCAAAGCCCCTGGAATTGATTGAGGTTTGCCAGGGTGACGCCCTGAATCTGGCCGGTATCAACGCCGCCATACCACTGGTAGCTCCCCTCAACCCGTGAAGCGCGCTGAGTGAGGGACATGGTCCCAAAGGTAAAATCCCACGTCCCGATAAGGGAGGTTTTAACCGCGGCCGCCTCGGTCGTTGTTGCCTCGGCCGGCTGAGTGGAGACACTCGTTGGAGATACGGCTGTAGCCGTGGGGGCCGGGGCAGACGGGGTGGGACTGGGCGTTGCCGGCGCCGAAGTCGGTGCGGGAGAAGGGGTTGTCGTTGAGGCCGGCGTATCCGCTATCTCCGTCACCGCCGGCAGGGGGACGATGGTCGGCGTAGAGGAGGCGGCCATCGCCCCACGCAAGGCGGTCCCGCAGCCGCTTAAGAGGAAAATTAGGCTAAAAAGTAAACCAAGCAAAGTCGTTTTTCTAATCATAGGTACACCTGTAAATCATATTCTGAATTATTGGCTCACCTTACGCGGGAGTCCAGATTTCAGCCTGGCAAAACCCGAATGAATTCGGGACCCCAACCTGAGAAACTGCGTAACGTGAGTTATTGGATCCAATTGAGCAGCCGTTCATTCACGCCCTGGTAATCCAGCCCCAATTGCGCCTGTATTTCTGAGGAAAAGAGGGCATGGGGATTGCTGCCATCGGCGTTCATCACCCAGATTTCCCATTGGCCGGTGCGGTCGGTCACAAAGATGATTTGGGAACCATCCGGCGACCAGGCCGGGGCCGCGCTGCTGTACTGCGGGTCGGCCATCAGGGGAGGCTTGGTCAGGCGCTGGCGGCTGCCGGACATATCATAAGTATACACTTCCCAGTGATCGTGCTGCCGGTAGGTCAGGGCCAGCTTTTGGCCGTCGGGCGAAAAAACCGGGGCTGTGTCGCGCGCATCGGTGGTGAAGGGCTGCAAGTTGCCGGTGGCCACATCGAGCTGCATCAAGCCACGCTCGCCGTCATAGATAACCCGCGACGAGTTCTGGGGGTCCCAGGTCGGGTTGAAGCTGTACAGGTCGGCGGGCAAATCCTCGGCCTGGCCGGTGGTCAGATTGACCTGGCGCAGACCCCACTGCAAATCCTCAGTCCGAATAAAACAAATCCTGATGCTGCCATCGCTTTTGCGGTCAATATCAACAATCTCGCCGATGTTGGGCAGTTGCATGCCATCATCCGAATCAAAGGTGCGACATTCCGGTTGGGGATTGACGGTGCCGCCATGCTGGAAAGAGAAAATGATCTCCTGGCCATCCTGCGACCAGGTCGGCGATTTGGGTCGAGCGATGTCACTGGTTATGACCCGCTCGTTACCACTGGCGAGATCCAGCACATACAACGTCCCCATGTTAGCCCCATCCCAGCGGGTATAGGCCACTTGTGTTCCATCCGGCGAGACCACCGGGTCAATGACTCCGCCGGCCAACTTCCGCAGGCCGGAGCCATCCATATTGACTATGTACAAATCACCCCCGCTGCTGGTAGCAAAAACCAGCTTGCCGCCAGAAGCGACAGCCGTAGCTTGACCGCTGACGGCTGATGGCTGACTACCGGAAGATGAACTAACGACCGGCACATCCGCCAGTGAACCGGCGACCCGAACATAAGCTGCCTGGCCGGAAATCCAGCCGGTCTGGCCCTCAGTGGTGACGATTTGCAGCCAGTTGCCGTTGGCGCTGACGCCGGTAATCTCTAATTTGTCGCCTTTGGCCACTGTGCCAACAGTGGCGTAGCTCACCCCCGGCCCTTCGCGCACATTCAGTCCGGCCGAGATTATCTCGGCCTGGACCGGGGCCGGTTGGGCCGTTGCGGTCGGGTTAGGCGTTGTCGAAGCCTTTGCTTGAGACGTAGCCGTTACAGTTGAAGCAGCCGCCACAGAAATTGACGTGGCCGTTATAGTTGAAACAGCCGCCACAGAGGTTGCGGTGGAAGCCGGGGTTGCAGTGGCTGGAGACAGTGTATCAACTACTTCTATTTGGGTCGTCGGCGTCAGGGCCGACCGATCCAGCCGGATAATGGTCGGGGTTGGGCTGGCGCTGCTCGGCGCAACGCAGGCGGTTAAAACGAATAGGGTTAGTAAAATAAAGGTTGTCCAAAGTCTCATTTTCATCTCTCTAATTTCTAAGCAGTTATTCATAGCGCAACGCTTCAATGGGCCGCAGCCGGGCGGCGCGGGTGGCCGGATAGACCCCAAAGAACAGGCCGATGGCGGCGGAAAAACCGGTTGCCAGCAAAATCGAGTTCATGGTGACCACCGTGCTTCTCAGTTCAGAGATCAACATAGGCAAGGTCTGCGAGATGCCATAGCCTACGGCTATGCCCATAAAACCGCCAAACAGGGATAAAACCATCGCTTCGACCAAAAACTGCATCAGAATGTCGCGCCGCTTGGCCCCCACCGCCTTGCGGATGCCGATTTCGCGGGTGCGTTCGGTGACCGAAACGAGCATAATATTCATCACCCCGATGCCGCCGACCAGCAGCGACACCCCGGCAATGGAGCCCAAGAAAGCGGTCAGGGTGGTGGTCATGGTGTTGCTGAATTCCAGCAGTTGGGCCTGGTTGCTAATTCTAAAATCGTTTTTGTACTCATCGCCCAGGCGATGGCGCTCACGCAGCACCGCCGTGACTTGCTCTTCGGCGGCATCCATATTGTCCTGGGTGTCGACTTGAATGTAGATGTTGGAGACCTTCAAGCTGCCGCGAAAGGCGCCGGCTTTGTCGAGGCGGGTCTGGGCGGTGCCGATGGGCACCAGGGCCGTATTGTCAGGATTGCCAAAGCCGCCTTCGCCGCTGGTGGGCAGCATCCCGATGACCTCAAAGGTCAACCCGTTGATCCGAATGCTCTCGCCCAGGGGCGACTCATTGGTGGCAAACAGTTTTTCGGCTACTTCAGCGCCGATCACCGCCACCCGCGCCCGCTGGTCCACCTCATCCTGGGTCATAAACCGGCCTTTGGCCAGCTCCAGATCGCGCACGCTCTCGTATTCCACCGTGACCCCGGTGATCGAGACGCTGTCGGCCTCTTCCTGATCCCGCACCACCGACGCCCCGTTGACGCTGTAAGTGGGGGCCACTGCCACCACGTGCTTGACCTGGGCGGGGTCGCTCAAGGCCTCCACATCTTTCATAGTTAGCGGTTCGGCCGCTTTTTCCTTCAGGTCGGCCTGCGATTCGTCTTCTTCACCAGGTCCTGGCGGGGGACCGCCCCCCGGCCCGCCCATGCCCCGGGCGGCGGAGATAGTCAGCAGGTTGGTGCCCAGGCTGCTGAGGCGCTCGTTCATACTCTGGCTGACGCCGTTGCCGATGGAGACCAGGGCAATCACTGCCGCTACCCCGATGATAATGCCCAGCATAGTCAAAATGGTGCGCAGCTTATTGACGGTCAAGGCCCGCATGGCAATTAAGATACTTTCCCACAATTGCATAGCTGATTCCTTCTGTTTAAGCTCAAACTAAACGTCAATCGTAAATCCAAAATTGTAAATCGTAAATCATTGTAATTTGACCCGGCGCGGGTTGGCCACCGGCCGGTCCTCGACAATCACCCCGTCGGCCAGGCGGACCACCCGCCGGGTGTGTTCGGCAATATCGGGTTCGTGAGTGACAAAGATAATGGTGATGCTCTGCTCCTCATTCAGGTGCTGGAAAATGCCCATAATCTCCTCACTGGATTTGGAGTCCAGGTTGCCGGTCGGTTCGTCGGCCATGATGATGGCCGGATTGGTCACCAACGCCCGGGCGATGGCTACTCGCTGCTGCTGCCCGCCCGACAGCTCGTTGGGCTTGTGGTGGAGGCGGTCGCCCAGCCCCACCAGCTTCAGCGCGGCGATCGAGCGGCGGCGGCGTTCACCCAGGCCCACGCCCATATAAACCAGCGGCAGTTCGACGTTACTCAAGGCGCTGGTTCGGGGCAGCAAGTTGAAACTTTGGAACACAAAACCGATGCGTTTACCCCGAATTTGGGCCAGCCTGTTATCGCTCAGTTGGGCCACATCCACTCCCTCCAGGTAATACTGGCCGGAGGTGGGTTGAACCAGGCAGCCCAAGATATTCATCAAGGTTGATTTGCCGGAGCCGGATGGCCCCATAATGGCCAATAATTCACCCGACTGCACTTGCAGGGCGGCTCCCCGTAAAGCCTGTACCTCTACATCCCCCATCTGGTAGGTTTTGGTCAGACCTTCGGCTTTGACTACATAATTATTATTCGTATCCATCGTTAAACCTCTCTCGATCCGATAGCTTATGAGTTCGAGGCTGTTTTGGTTTCAACTTGCTGGCGAATGATGACTTGGTCGCCTTCCTCCAGCCCGGCGATCACTTCCCGCACCGAACCACTGCGCAAGCCCAGTTCTACTTCTACCCGCATCACGTTGCCTTGCTCATCTAATTTTTCGACATAGGTAATGGCCTCGCTGCCCTCGTCCGTTTGGATGGCCTGGTTCGGCACTACCAACACCTCGCTGAGTTCTTTGGTTTGGATAGTGGCGTTGGCCGTCATCCCCGATAACAAGCCCAGGCCCTGTTCCTGGGTATCCAGGGCAATGGTGACCTCATAGGTCACAATGCTGTCCGTGTCGGTTGAGGCCGGACTGGGCGAGATGTCGGTGACCGTCCCCTCAAATGATTGCCCGCTAAAGGCATCGAGCGTAACCGCGGCCGGCTGGCCCACTTTGACCTGCCCAATGTCCAGTTCATCCACGTCCATTTTGAGCAGGTAGGTCGAGGTATCGGCAATGGTCAGGGCAGCCTCGTCGGCGTCATCCAGCACCCGTTCCCCCGGCTCGATGTTCACCTGTAAGACCACCCCGCCGGTGGGCGCGACCAGGGTGGCGTCTTCCAGGTTGCGCTGCGCCTCTTCCAGACTCAACTGGGCCTTATCCACGTTGGCCTGCTGCGCTGCAATTTCGGCGGCGCTTGGTTCCTGCAGCAGCTCGGCCAGGCTGGATTGGGCGCTGGCCAGGCTGGAGCGAGCCTCGGCCAATTCGGCCGGGGTGGCTTCCTTGACCGCCAGGTTGTAATCGGCCACGGCCGATTCATAAGCCAGGGTCGCATCTTGCAGCTCGTTAGCCTGGGACATAGCCCCCACCTCGCCCCGGTAGGACACCTGATCGTAGGCCCACTGCGCTTCCTTGAGGGTGATTTCGGTTTGTTTCAGGGCCGCCTCGGCTTTGGTCACTTCGTCGGGATCAACCCCATCTTCCAGGTCGGCCAGATTGAGCCGGGCGCTCTCGACCGAGGCCTGGGCCGCAGCCACTTTTTCGGCCAACTCCGGCTCAAGCAGTTGGTCCAAATTCGCCTGGGCCTGGGCCAGGTCGATTTCGGCGCTGCGGACCTGCATCTCCAGGTCGGTGGTGTCCAGCCGGGCCAGAATGGCGCCCGCCGTGATGGTTTGACCTTGCTTGACCAGGACTTCGGCCACCTTACCCCCGGTTTCGAACTTCATCTCAACCTCGGCTTCAGGTTCAATGCTGCCGCTGGCGCTGACCGTATCGACCAATGTTTTACGGTCCACCGACACAATTTCAACCGTAGGGTTTTCACTCAAACTTTTGGGTTCAACCGGGGTCAGCAGATATTGATAAGCGGCCACTCCGCCCCCGACCAGGACCGCCAAAACTAACAAAATAACAAGAACACGTTTCATTTTAAAGTCTCCTATTTCAATCCGGTTAAGCCCGGATCATCAAATCATTTTGTTGGCTTTAGTTTATCAAATAAACCCAACGGCCAACAGTGTTCAGAATCACGACTTGGCCTCAAGAGGGGTGATTTAAATCACGACCTGCCGTGACCCCTGTCATAGGTCGGCGGGTCAAGTGATGACCAGGGTCACAAGACGTAAACGAAGCTTGATGTTATAATAACCTCAGTTCGGGATAAGGAATTAAGCCCAAGCTGTCAACGAATATTGAACGAATAAACGAATGTTCAGGCGGCAAATCTACCCATCTGGCGCGATTTTTGGGGTGATAAGCCATTCGTTTATTCGTTTTTCAATTCGTTGACAGTTATCCCGAACTCAGGTTAATGGTCTTACAAAAGAGGTGAACCGGATGAAAGAAACAGCAACAAAAGTCAGCGCCGGCCAGTTACTGCGGATTGCCGCCAGCCTGTGGTTAGGTTATCTGGGGGTGTTAGGGCTGATTGACTGGAATATGACCCCACCCGATCATTCATTTGCCTATGGGTATTATATGATCAATGGTCTGACGGCGCTGCTTATTTTTGGCCTGGCCCTGTGGCAGCGCGGCCAGGAATGGCTGGGGCGGACTTTCTTGCCTCTCATGATTACCCTGATGTCGGTTTTGCCCACCGTGAGCAAGTATCTCTTCAGCTTTGAATCTCTGCGTGGACCTTTTATCTGGACGGGAGTACAGACAATTTTACTGATGGCTCTGGTGCTGACCGCCTGGCAGTATCGTTGGAAGCATGTGGCCCTCTTTTGCCTGGGTACAGCCGGGGTTAACCTGGGAGCGCTGTTTTTGTCGGTTGAGCCGCTGACCCGGCCCTTTTTCTTTGAAATATTCACAACAGTGATTCAAACGGTCAATTTTTTGGTCATTGGCTATTTTATCAACGCCCTGATGACCCAACTGCGCGCCCAGCAAGATTCGCTTGAACAAGCCAATACCCAATTGGTTCACTATGCAAGTACCCTGGAACATTTAACCATCAGCCGGGAACGTAACCGCATGGCCCGGGAGCTGCACGATACCCTGGCCCATACCCTGAGCGCCTTAAGTGTTCAATTAGAAACGGTTAAGGCTTACTGGAATGTTAATTCAACCGCTGCTCAAGTTATGTTGGATAAATCCCTGGAAGCCACCCGTTCCGGTTTGCAAGAAACCCGCCGCGCCCTGAAATCGCTCCGGGCCAGTCCCCTGGACGATTTGGGCTTAAGCCTGGCTTTACGCCGTTTGGCCGAGTCGGCCGCTAAACGCGCTAATTTAACCCTTAATTTATCGGTTTCTGAACAAATTCCCTCCCTCTCGCCTGATGTCGAGCAGGCTATTTATCGGATCGCCCAGGAAGCCGTGGCCAATGTCACTCATCACGCCAACGCCAAAAACCTAGAGGTCCGGTTGAGTTTCACCGGCCAGGAGATTGCGCTGTTGGTGCGGGATGATGGCATAGGCTTTAATGATCGGCCCGGCGAAAATTCAGACCATTTTGGCCTGGCGGGGATGCGGGAGCGGGCGCAACTGGTAGGCGGCCAGTTGACCCTGGCGAGCCAGCCCGGGCAGGGTACAACGATTCAATTGACCATAAAGGATGTAGAATGATCAAAGTTATTATTTGCGATGATCAGGCCATTATCCGGGATGGCCTGGAAATGCTCTTAAAACTGGAAAAAGATATTGAGGTAGCAGGCCAGGCCCAGGATGGCACGGAAGCGGTAGAAATAGTCCAAAAGACACAGCCTGACCTGGTGTTGATGGATTTGAAAATGCCGGGCCTGAATGGGATCGAAGCCACCCGGCAAATTCGGACTCGCTATCCGCATGTTAAGGTACTGGTCTTAACCACCTACGACGACGACGAATGGGTTTTTGATGCCATTCGAGCCGGGGCTTCGGGTTATCTCTTAAAAGATACACCCCGGGAAGAGGTGATCAAAGCCGTCAAAGGGACGGCAGCCGGCAAATCATTTGTTGATCCGGCGGTCGCCGGTAAATTGCTCACCCAGGTGGCGGGCAGGCCGGCCCAACCCTCCACCCTCCTGACCGACAAACTGACCGAACGTGAGGTCGATGTGCTGCGGTTGGTGGCGCGGGGCTTCACCAACACCGACATCGCCGAGCGGCTGCACCTGTCGGAAGGGACGGTACGCAACCATGTCAGCGCCATCTTTGCCAAGCTGGAGGTAGCGGATCGCACCCAGGCCGCCGTGATTGCTATTCAGCATGGCCTGGGGGAAGGAGCAGGGTGACTCGACAGCATTTACATACTTTAGAAGTTACTACTTAGGCTACCCTCTTGGCTAACCGGGATGGTCAAAGCCAGATGTCGAAAAAGCACAACAATGGCCATCAATAACCCTATAGCTAGATAGGAAAAGGGAACTACTTCCAATCCGAACAAAAAAGGTAAGTAGGCCAAGCATGAAACTATTTGAATGAGTACAGCCACAAAGAAGTAGCGCGGGAAATAAAAGGCAAAAACGATGGACAACACATCGGCCGCAAAAAAGTAGCGTTCATGCATTTTGGGCAAAAAGTAGGGCACAATCAATACGGAGAATGTGGCCAACTCAACTATTGTGGCTGTGGTTAGTTGTGCCCGGCTTTTGTAGATGCTCAGAGCAAACAGGCAAATGATTATCACCGTCCAGATGAGACCGGCGGGATAGAATATCTCGTAGGTTCCGTTGGGGAGCCATTGGTATAAATTGGGCGCATTCATGGTGAGTTTATGGTAGCGGTCGGCTTGGTTGAGATAAATCAACAGCAGGTCCAACAGGGGTCTACCGTAAAACCAGGCCGGCAGGATGGCGATGAAATAAATCAGGGGGATGATAAAAAAACTCCGCCACGACACGCGGCCTTTGAGCAGGAGAACGAACAGCAGCGGCGCCAGAAAAACCGCCTGGAGTTTGAAGGCCAGGGCCAGACCAAAAGCAATGAAGGCGGGAATTTCTCGCCGGGTGACCAAAAAGTAGATGCAGGCGAGCAGGCCGGTGGTGTAAATCATGTCAGCCTGCCCCCAGAGCGAGCTATTCAAAAAAACTGTCGGCGCAAATAGGATGACCAGCACCGCCAAGAAGGGGATTGAACCCGTAGGATATTTGAGGCGCACCAGCTTGTAGATAAAAAAGGCGCCTCCGAAATCAAATATGATCGAAATGAGCTTGATCGCAAAAACTTTGGGGATGCCGGCAAACAGGTAGGTGGCAAGGGTCAGCAGATATAGGTAAGGTGGAGTGTAGTTGGCAAAATCGTATTGGAGCGCGCGGAAGCCGCCATGTTTGATGATGAAATCGTACCACTGGCCGGTAAAATGCCGAAAGTCGCCGCTTTCAAAATTACCCAGGCTATAACGCAGCCCTACGGCTAACGCTAGCCCAATAGCCAAGATGAGAATATCTCTATGTTGTCTGAGCCAGGTTGTTATCTTGTTATTCATCGGTTAGTTGGCGCATAAAGGAACTAGCGAATCGTCACCACATAATTTAGCTCGGCATACTCTACCCCGGTGGAATTGAGCAATTGGGCTACCAAAGCCTGTTCCTGGCCGGCCGTCACCGTCAACTTTTGCACGCCAATGGGGTCAAGCATATCGGCCACCTGTACCTCGGCTGTCTCCAGTTGGACCTGATCCATCACCTTATTGACCGTAACACCGGTTTGAAGCTTAAGCAATATCTCGCCGGAAATGTAAGGGGCCTGGGTAGCTGTATCAGCCAGGGAAACCTCAGCCGCCGAGGTAGTAGTGGTGGTAGTCGAGGAGGTTTGTTGGACGCCCATAGCGGCGGCGGCGTCGATCCGGCCATAGCCAAACTGCTGATCCCAGCCGCTTGAGCCTAAATCTTCAGCAGTATTCTTGATTTGCGCCGCTACCTCTTCATGGGTCAAATCTGAGTCTTGAGACCAAACCAGCGCTGCCAGGCCGGCCACGTGGGGCGTAGCCATCGAGGTGCCGCTCATGGTAGTGTAACTGCTGGAAGGGTAGGTGCTGTAAATAGTGCTGCCGGGGGCGGCTATGTCAATATAGCTGCCCTGGTTGGAAAAACTAGATTGATTGTCACTGCTATCCGTCGAAGCTACGGCCAAAACAGTGGTATAAGCTCCCGGATAAACCGGTTGATCCTGGTAAGAACAACCATTTGAAGCGTAAGATGAATCTCCGCAATTACCTCCGGCGGCGACTACCAAAACACCCTGCTCATAGGCATACACTACCGCCGCTTTGAGGGTAGCGGAATTGGAAACAGTGCCCAGGCTGAGGTTAATCACGTCGGCCCCATTATCCGCCGCCCAGATGATGCCATCCGCAACATCAGAGATCGAGCCGCTACCCTGGCTGTTCAGCACTTTAACAGACATCAGGTTGGCCGCCGATGCAACCCCAATGATGCCCCCATTGTTATTCACGGCCGCAATGATGCCGGCCACGTGGGTTCCATGTCCGGCATCATCATCGGCGCTACTCGTACCGGTCACAAAGCTCTGGCCGGTGACCAGGTTGGCTTCCAAATCGGGGTGATCCAGGTCAATGCCGGTATCAACTACCGCCACGGTGATGTCCTGGCCTTGATAACAACTCTGCCAGGCTGTCTCAATATTGATTTTTACCAGATTATAACGAAGAGTTTCATTGTACTCGAAGGAGGGCACACAGGCATTGCGGGAAATAAACGGGAGATAGAGTATATAGGTGCTTGTTTGGGTGCTAACCTCCTGATTTAGCTGAATCTTATCAATAGATACGGCCGGATCGGTTAAAATTTCTGCCGGTGGAGACAGCACCACCGCATAATCTGCACCTGCCCTCCCTGTGGCGGCCCGAACATTTATAAAACTACTTGTCAGCCAGACCAGGCTCAGCAGTAGTAAAATTAAGCCAAAGATTATTTTTCGAGTCATCTCGTCATATCCTTAAAAGGAGATGTTAGCGATTATTCAAAGAGGTGGTAAACAATTATCTGGGCTGTCACCTGGTTATCTTGCTGCTCGCCCCAGGCAAAAATCATCGCCTCGCTGCTGATGTCATCCAGCGAGTCGACCCGTTCGACATCCATCTGGACAGTCGGAGGATCACCTGGAGACATTCCATTGCCGGGTGGCGCGCTATTGCCGGGTGGCGCTCCCCCAGGCGGCGTCATACCATCAGGAGATGCTCTACCGGGGCCGCCGGGCTGAGGCATATCAGTGTTGTCACGATAGATGACCGTACCATCTGTAACTACTATTTCAACCGTTGTCTCACTATCTGGACCAGCGCTGACAAAAATGCTATTACCTTCACGCTTACTCAGCGACCCCATCGCCTCTGGACGCCGGTCGGGTAGGGTGGTGGCGGATACGGCGGCAGAGCTAGAGGTTTCGGCCTGACTCACTACCTCCGTTGCCGCAAGTGGAGTTGATGTTGCAACAATTAGGGTTGGTGTAGGTGTTAGAGTGAGCGTAACTGCTGACGCGGCCATGAACGAGCTAGAAGGTGTTACTGTGGAGAAACTGATCACAGGTTGGGGTGTAAAAGGGATAGGCGCCGGCGTATACAACATAATTCTACCCATACTGGCCGGCGTGCCGGCATAACTTACATGCCCAGACCGATTCAGTAATAAGACTGTCGCCAGAATGGCGATACCGGTTGTTAACAGGGTTACGATACCGCAGCCTAAAGTAAAGGCGATGGTTTTCATTATGATTTATCTCCTTAAAAAACGAGGTCTTATCTCAATGGTCCAATCGGCAGTTTAGCCGCTGCAATTGTAAAGCGACGCCTGCAGGTCTCTCTGGCCCGGGGATGTGGAGCCGCCAGCCGACGGTTTCACCTTAGTTGTACCATCGGATGTTCCGAAGTTGCCGGTGGTGGTCTCAAAATTCTCCACCGGTGTACAATGGGCGGTTATCCAGGTGGAGATATTCGATTGCTTGCCGGGACCGCCACCACCGCCCCAATAAATATAGCGCAGCTCACCGGCGACCACCAGCCGGGTTAAATCATCGCCGGTGACGACTTGGTCGGTACCCTTGAAGCCACCGATGTACAACACCGGGCGTCCGGTTGCTATCACATAGTCAGCGCCCTGCATCGAACTGGGCACGGCCATCAGGTAAGTTATGTTTTGAGTGCGCGGCTCCAGGTAATCCAATAAGGCCTGGTTTACCTGCAATCCACTCCGATTCGTTGGTTCAGATGATTTCTCACGGCCAGAGACATTCGGAGTTGATGGCGGCCTGGATGACTTTCCGTTATAGGCGCTTGGTGAGGAGCGGTTGGCGCTGGTGTTAAGAACTGTCAGTCCCGACCAGATCCCCGGGGTGATTAAGAGGGCAGCAGTGATACAAGCAAATCCGGCCATTATACCTGGATGCGGTTGGCGATTGGCGGTAATGATGAGGCATGCTACCCCGATGACGAAGAGGGCGATGGTCGGTAACAGCCACCAGGCCGTGCTGACGAATGTTGTCGTCGTGATAAATTGCAAGCCCAGGGTACTCCCTGCCGCCGCCAGCAGCAGGCTAATGGCCAGCCACGGGCGTTGGGCGCGTAAATACCACAGTTCGACGACCCCAATACCAAAGAGGGCCGCCAGCGGTGGGCCAAGCATAGATAGGTAATATTCGTGGAAATGTTGGGCGATACTAAGGGCGATGCCGCCGGTTAGCAGCCAACCGCCCCAGAGTACTACTGCTTGGTGTTCAGGCGCGAGCGGCCAACGCAAGCGGGCGTGAAATCCTAACAGCGCAGCGCTGAACAAGCCAAAGGGCAGCAGCCAGCTTATTTCTTTACTCAACGGTGCAGTGAACAGCCGCAGCGCGCCCGCTTGTCCGACCCCAGGGGAACCACCGCCAGGGCCGCCTCCTCCCGGCCCCTGCCGGTCAGGCCGAGAGGCAGAATTATTGGTTGAACTTGGTTGCGGAACTGAGGCGTTTTGGCCTTGACCGGACCGGGGGGGCAGGTTATTTATCCCCGGTTCAACCGGTGAAGGTGAGCCGGTTAGACTTGTCCCAGGTTGTGAGGGTGAGCTACTCGCTTCATCAGGCGAGCGCCTGCCTCCTCCCAGGCCAGAACGGGTCAACCGTTCGAGGCCGTTGTAGCCGAGGGCAAGACTGATGACCGAATTATTGTCACTGCTGCCCACGTAGGGGCGCTGGCCGGCCGGGGTTAGATCGACGGCGATGGCCCAGGAGAGCGAAACGGCCAGTAACAGTACGGTAGCCAGGGTCAGGTTGGCAATTTTGCGCCACAGCCGCTCCGCTGCGCCAAGGAAGTAGAGCGCGTAGAAGGCGGGCAGGGGCAGATAGGCCTGGAGCATCTTGATATTGAAGCCGAGGCCAACCAGCACGGCGCCCAATAAGAGATAGCGCAGCCGGTTGCTTTCGGTGACCTTGATAAAAGCCCAGGCCGCTAGCAGCAGGGTCAAGATTAACAGGCTGTCAATCGTATTGTTCCGATCCGTAGCGACGACGACAGGCGTAATCGCCAGCGCCAATGCTGCCAGCAGCCCGGCCGCCGTTCCAAACGACCGCCGAACCAGGTGGTAAATGACCACTACCGAGAGGAGGCCGGCCACAATTTCCGGCAACAGCACGGCAAAGCCGTTTACGCCGAAGAAGTAAGCTGAGATGGCCTGGAGCCAGAGACCCAGGGGAGGTTTATCCACGCTCACCGCGCCGCCCGGTTCGGCGGCCACAAAAAAGAAGTTAGACCAGGATTGGAGCATGCTCGTGACGGCAGCGGTGTAATAATGGTTGGCATAGCCGAGCGACCCCAGATTAGCGAAGCGCAGTCCCGTCGCCAGGGCCACAATTACGCCTAGCGCCATAAGCCGGAGGATGTTAGCAGGCGGCAGCCGCAGTGTTGCTACCTGGATGATAGGGGTCGTTCGTGGTTCGATTAAAGTCATTTTCATTTTATTCATATCCCATTTTTGAGGAGCATCTCTTTGAGTTGCAGCATCGTAAAAGGTTTAGCCAAAAAACCGGACAGGGTGACCGGCCCCACCGTAGTTGGAGTTTCAGCGGGGTTATAACCACCCGCTGTCATCAAAACAATGGGGATATCGGAAGAGATTTTTTGGGCAGCCCGAGCTAAATTTAAGCCATTCATCCTGGGCATATCATAATCGGTCAAAATGAGATCAATGGCTTGCTCGCGTAGTTTGGTCAAAGCTTCAGCGCCGTCCTTAGCGGCAATAATTTGAGAATCGGGTAATAGTTGTTCTATGGAAATTTTTAATAGGTTTAAGACTACTCTATCGTCGTCTACGATCAAGATGCGCCTTTGGCACATGAATAAAAATCTCCTTCTTCGGTATAAGATTGCATGGGAGTGATATGGAATCCTTTATTGTTCCACCTGCTTAATATAAGTGGAATTGATTCCACTCGCATCAGGCTGAAAGGTGAATTACCTTTGCATCTGTAGATGGACCTGGTAGGCGGACTCTATCCGCCTGGAGATTGACTGGTAAATCAGCCTGAAGGTCACTGACATTTCGAGTACTCCGTTATATAGTGTAAAAAAACTATGACTCATATTTGTTCTAAACTTTCTTTCGTCCATACCTTAAGATATCCCTGGTCCCGGCTAGGACCGTTTTTTCGCCGGCTCCAGTGGAAGCTGACCTTATCTTATACCATGTTTACCACGCTGACGGTCCTGGCGTTGGGCCTAGTGGCCCTGGTGGTGTTGTGGTATACCACCTTCTGGTCAAGTGGGATTCCGACGATGATGGCCGATGATCTGCTCAGAACCGGCTCATTGTTGTCACCCTACCTGGAACACACCCCCCCTGATCGAACCAGCTTGAATAACTGGCTGCGTCGGGTTATGGTGGGCAATGACCTGGTTATTAAAATCCCTGGCGAAACTGCTAAAGAGGGTGATGACCGCTCTTTCCCGCCGCCGCCGCTCCGTTTTGGTGGAGTTTTAGCTATAGCGATCATTGATGCCGCCGGCCAGGTGGTGGCTGGCTATCCAACGGAGAGCTTCACCTTGGGCAATTCGCTGCCAATTTCCGCCGAGGCATGGTCCAGTGTCCAGGCCGCCCTCCAGGGAAAAACCGATCCGGCGGAGCTGGCTATCCGTAACTCTGCCGGCCACATTGTCACCACGGCTCCCATTTTCGGTTCAAATAATCAGCTCGTGGGCGCGATCTTCGTCGAAACAGTTCCGCCCTTTCGGGAACGGGATTTTCAACAGCTTGCCGTGATGCAAATAGTTTTACCGATAGTTTTTGACGTGTTGGTGGTGGGAGTGATAGCCGGGGTGCTCTTTGGTTACTTCATTGCCCGTGACTTAACCGGCCGCTTGCAAACCCTGGCCGGAGCTGCCGATACCTGGAGCAACGGCAACTTTGAGGTCCTGGTGTCAGATGATTCTGGGGATGAGTTAGGCCAATTAACCCAGCGCTTCAACCAAATGGCCCTGCAACTCCAAACGTTCCTGCAAACCCGCCAGGAATTGGCGACCCTGGATGAGCGCAATAGACTGGCTCGTGACCTGCACGACGCGGTTAAACAGCAAGTTTTTGCTACCGCTATGCAGGTGGGTGCGGCTCTCGCCTTCATCGATGAAAATCCCACCACCGCCAAAACGTGCTTGATCGAGACCGACCGGCTGGTGCACCAAACCCAGCAAGAACTGACGGCGTTGATTCAAGAGTTGCGTCCGGCCGCCCTGCAAGATAAAGGCTTAACTACGGCCCTGCGTGAGTATGTTGACGATTGGTCTCGCCAGAATAAGATTGCGGCCCAGGTGCGCGTGCGCGGAGAGCAATCTTTGTCCTTCTTGGTAGAACAAACCCTTTTTCGGATCACTCAAGAAGCGCTGGCTAATATCGCTCGCCACAGCGGCGCAACGTCGGTGCATGTTTATTTGGTGTGGGAAGGCGATCAGGTAATGTTAACCCTTTTTGATAATGGGCAAGGTTTCAACCCGGCTGCGCTTCCCGGCAAAGGTTTGGGACTGCACAGTATGCGCGAACGGGTCGAAGCAATTGGCGGGCATTTAAGTGTGACTAGCCACCCCGAGGCCGGTACCCAGGTGACGGTGTGTTGTAACAATTCCCAAAAAGCGTGAGATTAGGAGAAAAATGACAGAACTTATTACTGTACTTATTGTAGACGATCACCAGGTGGTCCGCCAGGGGGTGCGAACCTTTCTGGAAGCCCAACCGGATATTACCGTTGTCGCCGAAGCCGAATCGGGCGAAGTTGCTGCCCAATTAGCTGCCGAGTTCGTTCCCGATGTGGTGTTGATGGATTTACTAATGCCTGGTATGGATGGCATTACCGCCACCCAGCAAGTCAAACGGATCAGCCCGCGTACTCAAGTGATCGTGCTGACCTCGCATCACCATAGTGAATATATTTTTCCGGCTATCCGGGCCGGTGCTTTATCTTATCTCCTCAAGGATGCCAGCCCCCGGGAATTGGTTGAGGCGGTGCGGAAAGCGGCTCGCGGCGAGGTTGTGCTCCATTCGCGGGTAGCGGCCCGGATGGTCCAGGAGTTGCATGGGGCGCACCAGGATACACCGGACCCACTCACCACCCTGAGCGAACGGGAGTTGGAAGTGTTACGCCTGGTCGCCGATGGCCTGGCCAACATCGAAATTGCCGAACGACTGACGATTAGTGAAAAGACGGTCAAAAGCCATGTGAGCAATATCCTGGGCAAACTCCATCTGGTTGATCGCACTCAGGCGGCCGTTTTCGCCTGGCGTGAAGGCATTGTGCGACGTGATTACGAGGTGTGAGACAGTCATCAGTGAACAGTTATCAGTAAACAGTTGAACTGCTTACTGATGACTGCTCACTGATAACTATTTTCGGAGAACTTTGTGACTATACAACGCCCAACCGATGGCCCCAAACAGTTAATCTTATCCCCCACCGCAACCCAATGGTATAGCCTGTTGAGCCAGTTTGAACCCATCGGCCTGGCTCAAATGGATGGGGTGGCCTTGCTGGATCGCATCGATACCAAGTATGTGCTGACTGCCCGTCAACTTTATAACGCCCTGACCTTACTAACCGAGCATTATTGGGTGCTGGATATTAATCATCTTCGGGTAACCCCCTACCAGACCCTTTATTTTGATACCGCCAATTTTACCCTGTATCTGCATCATCACGACGGAGTCCAAAATAGATACAAGGTCCGCCGCCGGACCTATGTGGATACTGGCCAGTCGTTTTTAGAGGTTAAATGCAAGATTGACGAAAACCGGACGGTTAAAAATCGTATGCCTACGCCTGGTTTACTCACCTGGTTTCCCCCGGAAACCAGCGATTTTATGAAGGCTCATTTTCCGCTTAATCCTCAATCTCTGGAACCCAAACTGTGGAATGATTTTTCCCGTATTACCCTGATCAGCAAATATCAGCAGGAACGATTGACCCTGGACTTATACCTGCAATTTTGTACCGTTCAGCAGACTATTGCTCTGGCCGGCCTGGCCGTGGCCGAGGTGAAGCAAGATGGCGTAAATCACAACTCAGACTTTATGTGGCAGATGCGCGCGATGAACATCCATCCCACCCGATTCAGTAAATACTGTGTTGGTATCTCCATGCTGTATCAAAATATTAAGCACAACAACTTTAATGCCCAACTACGGCTGGTTCAAAAATTAATTCGAGGTGATTATAATGTTTAATGGACTCACTCACTTTATCCTGGGCGCTGCTTTTAATCTGGTTGTGGCCCTGCTGATTGTCAGATTTATCTACTATCCTGTCACTCAAGATAAAAAATACGTTTTTACCTTTCTGGCCTTCAACACCATTATCTATTTTGTGTTGGGGTTTTTAACCAGTGTTGACCTAAGTGTGGGGGTCGGATTTGGCTTGTTTGCTATCTTTTCGGTGCTACGCTACCGCACCGATGAGATGTCGATCCGCGAGATGACTTACCTGTTCATAATTATCGCCCTGGCGGTTATGAACTCTGTGTTAATGTCGGATAGCGATTTTATGAAACTGCTGGTGGCTAATGGGGCGATTATACTGCTGCTTTATGTGCTGGAAAAGGAATGGGGCTTTCACTTTGAAGCCAGCAAAAAGATTACCTATGAAAAGATCGAATTTATTACCCCGGCCAATTGGGACCATTTGCTGGCCGATTTGCGCCAACGCACCGGCCTGCCGGTCAAACGGGTCGAGGTGGGGCGGCTTGATTTTGTACGCGACACGGCGGAAATCAAGATTTATTACGATGAACCCCAGGCCGTTGCCCCGGTTGCCCGGCCTCAAACTCTGCCCAGGAGGTTTCAACCCCATGAACAGCCTACCTACCAGGGATAAACATAGTTGCACAGGAGAATTTAACCGTGAAATTTAAGGCGTTAATGTTGATGTTTATTGCCGCGTTTTTTCTGGTAGCGGCTTATTCGGTCATTCAAGGTGTTGAGGCCAGCAGTGCAGGTGTTGTTTTAAACCAACAAACATCAACGACCACATCCCCAATTGCTACCGCCACGTCAGAAATTACGCCGACCGAGGCTGAAGCTTCGGCCGGAGATAACGAAGAAATCACCCGCCCTTCAGGCTGGGGTAAAGAAACCCACAGCAATGAGGTAGACCCGAACTATGACGTGGTTTTCCCCCAGGACAAGGTCAATCAGATAACTATCACCATTGACCCCGAAAGTTGGGCAGCCATGCAAGCCAATATGACCGACCTGTATGGTGAACCGGGTACGCGCCAGGGAGGCCCTGGGGGCGGGGGACGGCCTGGGGGTGGTGGCCCTGGCGCCGGTGGACCGCCGGCGGCTCTTCCCAATGCGGAAGGACCGGCTTTACCGGGGAGTGGCAATTGGCTAACCATGTTCTGGGTTTGGGTGAACCGCTGGTTGCCGGAAGGGTTTGTTTTCTGGGGAGGGAATGAACAGGTAAAAGACGGTGGCCCTATGGGGGGCGGCCCTGGTTTTGGCGGTCCTGACTCGGCCAGAGAGAACCCCATGTGGATACCAGCGACCCTCGAATTCGAGGGCCATACCTGGACGAAGGTGGGTGTGCGTTATAAAGGAAACTCATCGCTAATGAGTTCTTGGGGTAGTGGCTCTTCCAAGATGCCCCTCAAACTGGATTTTGATCAATTTGAGGGCGAATACCCTGAAATTAAAAACCAACGATTCTATGGTTTCAAGCAGTTGGCTTTGTCCAGTGGCTTCCATGATAACACCTACATGCACGAAGCGGTTATGTATGACCTCCTGGAAGAAGCGGGGTTGGTTGCGGCAGAAACCGCCTATTACGAAGTGTTCATCGATCACGGCGAGGGTCCGGTCAGCCAGGGCTTGTATGTCGTAATCGAGGTGGTTGATGATACGGTCATCGAACGTTTCTTCGACGACGACAGTGGTAATATCTACGAAGCCGAAGGACGGGCGGTCAGTCTGGCTGAGGGAACCTTTGACCAGATCAAGAACAGCTTTCAGAAGGAAAACAACGAGGAAGAGGCTGATTGGAGCGACATCGAGGCGTTATATGAAGTGCTACATGCAGAGGAACGCACCACCGACCCGGCGGCATGGCGAGCCAGGCTGGAGTCGATCTTCAATGTGGACGTCTTCCTGAAGTGGCTGGCTATCAGCGCGGTATTTCAACACTGGGACACCTACGGCGGCATGTCGCACAATTTCTACCTCTACCATGACCCGGCTACCGGCCAGTTGACCTGGATTTCATGGGATCATAATGAGATATTGGGGGGCATGGGAGGACCAGGAGGACGCCAGACGCAGCAACCGGCAGCTCCAACGAAGCAGCCTACAGCGGCGGCTGCCATGAAGCAGCCCACAGCAGTGGCGGCAGAAGCTAGAAAAGGCGGCGGCGGTATGGAAGGCCACAACGTCTCCCTGGATAAGGCCAATGTCGGCGATAATTGGCCCCTGATTCGCTACTTGTTGGATGATCCGACTTACTATGTCCTCTATATCAATTACCTCAAGGAAACGAGCAGCGGTGTGTTTAACCCGGATAAACTGGCGCAGAAGTACCAGCAACTGGCCCAGGTGATTGGACCTTATGCCGCCAAAGAAAAGGGTAAAGAGGCGTTTGAAGCGGCAGTCCAGGAATTGACTAAACGGACTTATGATCGCTCCCAGGCTGTTGCTGATTTTCTGGCCACCCAGTAGGCGTGAAATATCCAGAACCAACTTTTTGTTTCAGACCCTAAAGGTCTCGAAGACCTTTAGGGTCTGATCCCTAATCCACAAACTGCCGTTCATAGAGCCGGCGATAGAGACCACCTTGGGCCAGTAAATCGTCGTGGCGGCCTTGCTCAACAATACGCCCGGCTTGAACTACGCCGATGAGACTGGCCCGGCGAACGGTGCTCAACCGGTGGGCAATGACGATGGCCGTCCGGCCGGTTAATAGCCGCTGCAAAGCTTCCTGAATCAGCGCCTCGGTGATCGTATCCACGCTGGAGGTAGCCTCGTCCAAAATCAGGAGGCGCGGGTTGGCCAGAATCGCCCGGGCAATACAGATCAACTGGCGCTGGCCAATGGATAGATTGACCCCACCTTCCAGAACCGGGGTCTGGTAGCCCTCCGGCAAGGCCACAATAAAATCGTGGGCATTAGCCAGACGGGCGGCTTCTTCCATCTCCTCAGCGGCGGCGTTGGGCCGGCTAAAGCGGATATTGTCGGCGATGGCCCCCGAGAAAAGAAACGGGTCTTGCGGCACCAGGCCCATCTGCCGGCGCAGCGAACGCTGCCTGACCTGGCGCACATCCAGCCCGTCAATCAGCACCATCCCCTCACTCACTTCATAGAAGCGGGCAATCAGATTAACGATAGAAGTTTTGCCTGCCCCGGTGGGTCCCACCAGGGCCACCGTCTGCCCCGGCTCGATGATCAGGTTGACGTCGCGCAGCACCCGGCTATCATTGCGATAAGAAAAGGAAACATGGCGCAGTTCCACTTGGCCCACCAGGGAGGGCATATCTACCGCGCCGGGCCGGTCGGCCACCTCCGGCTGCGTATCCAGCAAGGCTAAAACTCGCTCACCGCCGGCCATTGCCGCCTGCATCGTGGTGTAAATCTGGCTGAGTTCCTGAATGGGCTGGAAAAAGCGGGTCACATAGGCCAGGAAAGCCACTATAATGCCCAGCGTCATCTCGCCACCCATTACCGCCAGGCCGCCAAACCACAACACAATGGCCGTGGCCAGCATCCCCAAAAACTCAACCGAGGGCAAGAAGATAAAAGAGAGCGACATAGCGGCGATGGTGGTGTCTCGATTAGCCCGATTGACGCTGTCGAATCGTTCCAGGGCGGCCTCTTCCTGAGCAAAGGCTTGAATGACCTGCATACCAGAGATGTCCTCGGCCAGGTCGCCGATGACAGCGGCAATTTTGGCCCGAGTTTGCCGAAAAGCGTCTTTGGCCCGCCGGGCAAAAAGATAGGTTGCCAGGGCCATCAACGGCAGCACACTGAAGGTCAGCAAGGCCAGCCGGGGACTCAGCGAGAGCATCACCCCCACGATCCCGATCAAGATGAGGGTATCGCCGATGAGGGTGATTAAACCCTGTGACAGCAGTTCGTTAATCACCGCCACATCGCTGATAACCCGCGAGATGGTTACGCCAACGATGTTGGTATCATGATAGCCCAAGGAGAGAACCTGTAAATGCCGGAACAATTTGGCTCGCAGCGTGGCCAGGACCCGCTGCCCTACCCAGGAGAGGAGATATTGCTCGCCAGCCGAGGCCAGGTAAAGGCCAACAAAAACGCCCGCCAGCAGCAAGCTGGTTCGGATCAGGCCAGAAACGTCGCCTTGAGCCATATTCTGGTCAATGGCTACCTTCATCAAGTAGGGCGCGGTCAGGGTCAAAGCCGAAGCAGTCAGCATCAAGCCGAAGGCGGCAGCCATACGCAGCCGGTGAGGCCGCAAATAGGCCAGCAGGCGCAGCGCCACGCGCCCGTTGAAAGCCTGCCCATCCTGTTCGTGACCAAAGCCGGCGATGGCGCTGCGCGGGCCAAGGTCCGCTCCGGCTGAACCAAAGGAAAAGCTCATGGCTGCTCCTGGGGCCGCAATTGGCGTTGGTAGATGTCGGCATACAGGCCGGAAGTCCGCAGGAGTTCCGGGTGTGTCCCCTGCGCGGCAATCTGCCCCCGTTCCAGGACCAAGATCAAATCGGCCCGGCGTACTGTACTCAAACGTTGAGCGATAACAAAAGAGGTCCGGCCCAACATCAACCGTTCCAGAGCCACCTGAATTAACCTCTCGGTTTCGGTGTCAACGCTGGCGGTGGCGTCGTCTAAAATCAACAGGCGCGGATCTTTCAACAGGGCGCGGGCAATGGCGATGCGCTGCTTTTGCCCACCGGATAGGGTGACGCCACGCTCGCCCACATAAGTATTGTAGCCCTGCGGGGTTTGGCTAATAAAGTCGTGGGCCTGGGCCGCTTTGGCGGCCTCGATGATTTCGGCTTCGCCGGCATCGGGACGGCCAAAAGCGATGTTTTCGCGCAGGGTCGTGGCAAAGAGGGTGGTTTCTTGCAAGACGATACCGATTTGATCGCGCAAGGAGTTCAAGGTGACATCCCGGAGATCGTAACCGTCGAGAGTGATACGGCCTGCGGTGGGATCATAAAAGCGAGGGATCAGATTGATAATGCTTGATTTACCGGAGCCGGTTGCGCCTAGCAGGGCAATCACCTGGCCGGGGAGAGCTTCAAATGTGATATTCGTCAGCACCTGATGACGCCGGAAGTAGGCAAAGGAGACGCCTTCAAAGCACAGGTGTCCCTGCACCGGCGGCAGCGGCCTGGCCTCCGGCGTTTCTTGTACCTCAGAGACAGTATCGAGGATTTCAAAAATACGTTCGCCTGCGGCGGCAGCCATAGCGACGGCCGGGGTCACTGTGCCCATCCGCCGCACCGGCAGGAAAAGCTGGGCTAGATAGGTCGAAAAGGCTACCAATTCGCCCAGGCTCAGTTGGTCCCAAATGACCAGCAGGCCGCCGTAGCCGATGATAAACACGGTCCCCATGTTGGCAATCAGGTCAAACAGGGGAACGTTGAGGGCTTGCAAGTGAGCATTCTGAGCCGACAAGTTGAACCATCTCTCATTTTCCCGGTCAAAGCGGACAATTTCGGCTTCTTCCTGAGCAAAGGCTTTGACCGTACGCGCGCCGCGCAGGTTTTGCTCCAGAAAGGTGGTCAGGACGGCGGTCTGATTCTGAATGAGTACGGAGAGCGGCCGGGAACGACTCCCAAAGTGAAAGGCCCGATAACCCAGCAGGGGCATGGTCGCCAGGGCCAAGAGGGCCAGTTGGGGGTTCATCCAGACCAACACAACGGCGGTGCCCAGCAGCAGAACCATTCCTTCTACCAGCCGCAGCGAGGCCCGGCCCGTCAAGAAGCGGATACGTTCGACATCCTGAATGGCTCGCGAGAGCAACTGGCCGGTTTGAGCGCGATTGTGATAAGCCACGGATAACTCGGCCAACTGGCGATGGAGGGCGTTACGTAAGTCATAAGCCACCCCTTGTGAAGCAATCTCGGTCCAACGACCCTGCAGCAGTGCGAGGATGCTCCTGATCAGAGTCAAGCCTAATAAAGCTAAAATCGCCCCACCTAGCAGCCGGATATTATGACTGCCGATACTCCGGTCGATAATCCAGCGGATAAATTGGGGGATAACCAGGCTCAGGATGGTAGTACCCATCAGGGTCAGGTAAGCCCCGCCAGTCAATCGCCAGTAGGGGCGTAAATAGCCCAAACACCGCCATAGGATACGTGTCGTGCCGGATTTAGGGAGAGAAATGAGGTTTTTACTGGTTAGCTGTGTAGGCACTGTGGATAAGCGCTTCAACCGCACCAACATCTCTCTTGAAAGGACCCTCCGCTTCCATCTTCAAGCTGGTCAGAGCGGCGGCCCAAATGGCAGCTTCGCGGGGGGGTGACGTTAGACGCTTGGCCGTGTAAGAGGCAATGCAGGTGTCGCCCCGGCCGCTCCGGCCGATCAATTCGCGGGGGAAAAAGCCGGCTTCATGGTACTGGCCCTCCGCATAAACCAGCAAGCCATTGCGATGGGTTAACACAACTTCACGCGGTCCCAAATCGGCCAGGGTTTTGGCCGCCCGGTAAATATCGGACTGACCGGTGAGTATCTCGGCTTCGACGGCATCGGTTTTGAGCACATCCACGTAGGCCAGCACCTGAGGCATTTCCGGCCAGGCTCGGTAGACCAATTTTCCGTCATCGGCCACACGCACAAAACCCTGCACGTCGACCGCCAGCAAAGTATCTTTGCGCCGTAGTGTTTCGATCACCGCCGGGCTGACTTCGCCCCGGAACGATGGACCTACCAGGAAGGCGCGCGCTTGTACCGGTTCGACTTCGGCGGGGGTGAAGGCCCCGGCCATACTTGTGACATAAATGATCCGTTCATCTACGTTGGCGGTAGGGTACTCCAGCCGCAAGCAGGTAGAGTGGGGGCTATAATGGGTGAAGGTATCTATCCCTAGCCGGGTGAGTTCATCCACTACATGGTGATCTTCTTCGGCCAGGCGAGTAATGGCCGCAACTTTTAAGCCCATTCGGGTGGCCACGTGAGCGCCATAGTTGAACGCTCCCCCATCGACCAGTCGGGTGCCTGCGGCGGAGACGATAGTATCTTTGGTGTAGTTACCCAGGAGGGCAATATCGTAGAGGTTGGTCATTAAATATTCTCCAATCGTAATATTTTCTCTATCAAAATGATTTTAGCAATTTCCGGCTTCCATTTACACCCCGAACTTGGCGATGCGCCGCGCATTGGCCAAGACAAGCGGTATCACGTCCTTCGCCGGTAATACGCCGAGGCTGCCACGGGCGCAGGCGCGTTCGCCAAATTCGGCGATGCCGTCGGCGCGAACGTACTGAGAATACAGCAGCGTTGGCACGGGATGCCAACTGTGCGATTTGAGTATTGCCGGCGACGAGTGATCGCCGCCGACGATGACCACATCCGGCTTGAGCGCCAGCAAACGCGGCATCAGCGCATCCACTTCTTCGATGACCCGCACCTTGCGCGGAAAGTCGCCGTCCTCACCGGCGGTGTCGGTTTGCTTGACATGCAGATAGAAGAAATCAAAGTCGTTCCAATGCTTCTCCAGCGTGGTAAATTCATCTGAAATCGTATCGCCATCAATTTTCAACACTTGCATACCAACTAATTTGGCTACCCCACGATACATACCATTCACCGCAATAGCCGCCGCGCGCAGTCCATACAATTCAGAGTACGTTGGTACAGTAGGAAACTTGGCAAAGCCGCGCAGTAAAATCATGTTGGCGGGCTGTTTGTCCGCCAACAACTCACGCGCCCGGCCGATGAACTGATTTACCACCTGCGCCGCTTTTTCAGAACCCGGCTCAAGCGCACGCACCGGTAGTGCAGGCACGCCGGTTTTCTGGGGATCGGTTTCGGTCAAGGCGTCACCCAGGCCGGGACCGCGCATAACAAAGGCGAAACGATGCTGCTTGACTGGCTCGATAAAAAATTCAACGCCGTCAATGCTGATGGTCCGCAGCAGTTTGGCCAATTCCCGGCTCACCTCAGTCGGGAGGCGGCCTGCGCGGCGATCCGTCAATAACCCCGCCGCGTCCACCGCGCAAAAATTGCCGCGCGCCGCCACATCGTCGGGACCCAACTCGAAATCAACGCCCAGCGCCTCCAGCGCCCCGCGCCCAATTTCGTACTCGACCGGGTCGTAACCAAAAATACCCAGGTGACCGGGACCGCTGCCTGGCGTAATGCCCGGCCTGACCGGCACCGTGAGACCCAAAGCCGACTGCGCCGCCAGCGCGTCGAGGTTGGGGGTGTAGGCGGTTTCGAGTTCGGTTTTGCCGCCCGGCTCAAGCGGCAAGCCGCCCAGCCCATCCATAATAATCAACGCGATTTTT
The DNA here is from genome assembly GCA_964622215.1 of uncultured Caldilineaceae bacterium. Lineage (GTDB taxonomy): Bacteria > Chloroflexota > Anaerolineae > 4572-78 > J111 > DSQQ01. Next base: position 4,625 of record CAZUNT010000026.1, on the reverse strand, counting down.
GTTTGAGCGGGGACTATCAATTCTTGTATAAATTTGAAATCCATTGAAGTGGCCTCCCTATCTACCGCATAAGATTCCAGTAACTTCAGGCGTTACCCAGATAGCTGCGCCGGTAGTGTCAACGACCAAGTCGCACACTTCCATTTGAGGCAGGAAGCTATCCTGCGCCCTCAAAAACTGAGTTCTGAAAAACCGGTTACGGAAGTAGTTAGCATCGTATTTCTTCCGGTAGTCAATATCGCGTTTCCATTTCCGCTTCAGCCTGATTGGATCATCGGTCAGATAGACAGTTTTGATCCCTATTAAATCGGTCACGTCCTTATGCTGGAAGGGGAAATTGCCCTCCAGAAAAATGACATCGGCCGGCTCAATCTCCAGCGGGATACAGCCTGCTTTCAAGTGGCCGTCCGGATCGTGGCTTGAGACCGCGAACTCATATCTGGGGATGGTTGTCTTTTGCCCTTGACAGATAGCTTCAATACTCTGCTTAAAAAGCTCAAAATGGATGGCTTCTTTACCCAGCGAATTGATCCCCTGCTCCTCCCGGTAGTCTCGGTCGAGCAGGAAGTTATCCATCTCGATGGTAGTGACTTTCTGACCGGCCTGCTCAAATGAACAACGTAAACGTTCGACAATTTCGGTCTTACCGGCCGCAGTAGGCCCGGCCAGGGTGAGGAGAATAGGTGTTCCTTTGACCCTGATGAGACTCTTTACAATTTCGATAAAGGCCTGGTCTACTTCTGCATTAGCTTCTTTGAAATCTTTATAGCCAACGTCTTGATAGCGTTCAAATCGCTTTTGCTTTTGCTCGAAACGTTTAAGTGGCTCACCGCCAAAGTGGGCCAACACGGCGGGGGTGAAATAGACCGTTCGGGTCAGAAAGTAAAACCCTCTTACGTCGAAATAAAAGTGCGCTTTAACCCACTCTTCTGGATATTCTCCCGTGACCAGACCCACAAAGAGCATATTCGTCAGGTCCACGATGGTTTCATCCAGCACAATTCGGTCGTTAACTCGCGGCTTGATCTGGATGCCGGTGTAGAAATCGCTCCTGTTGATCCTCTGTTCGATTTCTTCCTTCTTAGCCAATTCTACCGAGGCCCAGCCGTTTTTTGGATATAAGTTATCAAGGCCATAGCGGAATTCATAGAGTTCTAACTCAGCGATCCCCAGGTTGATCCGCTTCATCTTCTCATACAGGGCTTCAGAAAAGTCTGGTGGATTGTATAAAATGTTTGGGGCAGACATAAACGCTCTCTTTCACCTTCCCGGAAGGTTTTAATTTGCGGCGCACTTTTTCCCAACGCCAAACACAAACGCATCGTAGGCCCGTTGGGTTTTGCTATACGTGCCGTCACGGTCAAGCGCATGGCCTCTCCCAATGCCGGAAACGATGTGCCCGACCCCGATCTCGGCCATCTGGCTCTCCAATTTTTCCAGCAGCGCCGGCGCGCTGCCCGGCTCGGTGCTCCGCCCATCGAAAATGAGGTGCAAATAAACTTTGTCCAGGCTGTTGGCTTTGGCCATTTGCAGCAAGGCCAGCGGATAGTCGATGGAGCCATGCGAGCTTTTTTCGGTGAGCAGGCCAATCAAGTGCAGGCTGGCGTTTCGCTGCTTGACTTCCTGGATCGCCCGGCAAAGTATCTCATTCGTGTAGAACGAACCGTCCTTCATCGCCAGGTCGAGGCGCACATCATCTTGCAATACCACGCGCCCGGCCCCGATATTCGTGTGCCCGGCTTCGGAATTACCGGGCTTGCCCGGCTGTAAACCAACTGCTTCACCTGAGGCCCGCAACCGTGAGCATGGATAGCGGCGGGTCAGATCATCCCACACCGGCGTTTGGGCCAGAAAGATTGGGTTCGAGTTATAATTCTGGCCGATACCCCACCCATCGACAATGACGAGCAGCACCCGCCGCGGCCCGCCCCAATCGTACCCAGGCGCAAGACTCGCGCCCTCCATTGAGGCTGGTTGGGCGATACCGAGCGCGTCTAAAACCGTCGGCGCCAGGTCGGCCAGTTGGCCGTCGCGCAGGTCAACCCGGGCCGGTCTGCGTGGATCAAGTAGAACGAAGGGCACCAGGTTGGTGGTATGCGCTACATTGGGCGTGCCATCGGGGTTGGTTAATACTTCGAGGATGCCATGATCGGCTGTCAACAGAACAACATAGTCGGCGGCGAGCGCAGCATGGACCACCTGCCCCAACCGCAGATCCACAGCCTCGGCGCATTTGATCTTTGCTCGACCATTCGGGATATGGCCAATCACATCACCGTTGGCAAAGTTCGTCACGATCAAATCGTACCGTTGGTCAATGCCGTGTAAAATCTGCTCGGCCACTTGGGCCAGGCTCAATTCCGGCACTTGCTCAAAAGGAATCCCTTTGGGCGAAGGAATGCGGACATCCTCTTCACCCGCGAACGGTTGGTTATTGCCGCCGTTAAGGAAAAAAGTGACGTGGGCGAATTTTTCAGATTCGGCGGTTCGCAGTTGGCGCAGGCCCGCCCGGCTGACGACTTCGCCCAGGGTATCCTTGATGCGGGTGGGAGCAAAAGCAACGGGCAAGTCTTTAAACTTTTCGTGGTAGAGGGTCAGAATCACAAAGGTGAGATTCTGAAAATCGCGCCGGGGAAAATGATCAAACTCTGGCTCGACAAACGCTTCCGTTAATTGGATTTCGCGTTCACCGCGGCGGCAACAAAAGACAACGGCGTCGTCATCTTCGATACGACCGATAGGCGCTCCCTGCCCATCTACTAGGACAACCGGTTCGAGCCAGTAATCGGTCTGTCCCTGGTTATATAACTCTTTAACTCCATCAGCCAGGGCGATGCCGCCGTGTGTGAGGTAATTGGTCAGCATAAACACCTCCTTTGTAAATAGCCTTTGTGGAGTGCAGAATTAATTCTGCACTCCAGATTTTCATCCCTGGTGGTGTACCGTCAGTTTCGTGAACACCCCTTTATAAAGACTATGACTGATTGTTATGCATGAAGATAGGCACATTAAGCAAATCTACCAGCGACTGCGTATAGTAATCCGCTTCGGCGTCGGGGTCATAGTTTACGGCGACCGTCGTTATCCCCGCTTTGCGCGCGCCTTCGAGTTCCTCGGCCTTATGGCCGACAAAAGCCGATTCGCCGGGGGTCAAGTGGGCCTGCTGCAGAGCGTTCAAGTAGATGGCGGGGTCTGGTTTATGCGCGCCGAGATTGGTGGAACAGGCCACCACATCAATAAATTCAGCCACGCCCACGTCGTCTAGCCAGCGCATCTTCCATTCGAGGGGATACATGGTGTCGGTCACGATGCCCAGCACAAAACCACGCTGCTTCAGACCCATCAACGCTTCTCGACCGCCGGGAATCGGTAGAACATGATTTGAGTAGTCATTGATTTTGTCGACCAGAGTCTGCCGCTCTTCCGGAGCAGTAACGCCGTGCATCAAGAGAAACCGGTCCCAATACTGGTCGGGGCTAAGGCGCCCCCTGTTAGCTTCGGAGTGCAGAGCCTTTTGGCGCAGTTGGTTTTCTGGCGAGAGTTCAGTAGAAAAACCTTTTTCTTTGAGAAGATTTAATACGTATTTGTTTGTTGGTTCAGGCCGATAGTAGAAGATATCTGCTGCGTCAAAAAAGATGCCTTTGATCATTAATTCACCCTCTAACTGAGGTTGCCCGGAATCCGATGCGCCGGAAAAATATCCAGGAGTTGGCTAAATTCATGAATGATGAGGTCGGGTTTGTTTTCACCGGTGGGTGGCTCTTGCTCCAACTCGGCCCGTTCCATCAGAATGATAGCCATGCCAAAACCGGCCTCTCGCGTGCCGGTCACATCCCGTTTGAGATTGTCGCCCACGTAGACACATCGCATCGGCTCGACCCCGGCCCGGCGGGCCGCTTCCAGGTAAATTTCCGGGTGGGGTTTACGGCGTCCGAAGATGGAAGAAAGAAGCACCGATTTGAAATACGGAGCGAAACCGTCAGCCTCCAGCCAAGCGGGGATTTCACGCGATCCGATGACATTGCTGATAATCCCCAGGGTATAACCTCGCCGGCGCAATTCGACAATCACTTCCCGGCCGTTAGGCTGGACCACCCGCCGCCCCATGGATTGGCGATACTGGTAGGTCAGTTCCACCGCCTGCGGGGCAATTTTTTCAGCCGGAAACTCCGGCGCCAGCCAGCGCGTCCACAGATCTGCTTCGGGCGCTTCAATTAAATTCTCAAAGGCCCACTTGCGGTAGGTTTTGTAGCGGGCATCCAGTTTTTCACAGAACGTGATGGGGTTCTCAGTAGTTCCAATTAACTCAACTAACTTTTGTCGTGCCTGAGATTGGTGCGCTTCATCTTTCACCAGAATCCGCAGCGTGTTGCCCAGGTCCAAAAAAATCGCTTCGATGTTGTGGTTCATTTCCTTCACCCCCGTTACACCTGTGATGATGGTTGAGTGATACCGCGTCGAATCTAACGCGGCGGAAAAATATCTAGGAGTTCGTTGCATTGGTGAATGATCCGGTCGGGTTTGATATCTTCGGTGGGTGTTTTTTTCTTGTCCTCGTCCCCATCCAGCAGGATGATGGTCATGGCAAAGCCGGCCCGCCGGGTCCCCTCGACATCGCGGATGGG
>CAZUNT010000025.1:22251-48869 GCA_964622215.1 uncultured Caldilineaceae bacterium | reverse complement strand
TCGGTCGGCGTGTTGGTCGGAATTGGGGTGGCGGTTGGTTCTTCAGTTGGTATGGCTGTCGATGTACTGGTCGCGGTCGGTTCCCCAGTTGGTATGGCTGTCGATGTACTGGTCGCGGTCGGTTCCCCGGTTGGTGTGTTGGTTGGTGTGACCGTCGGTGTGGGCGTCCAGGTGGGTGTAGCCGTAGACGTTGGGGTGGGAGTCACGATGTCGCCCACATGCCGCGCGTCAACCTCAACCCTGGCCTCCCCGTTCCGTTCGTAATATTCAACCACCAGCCAGTGCAGGCCGGTCAAGTTTAGCTCAACCGTATAAAGGTCATCGGCGTCGCTGCTGTGCCACTCGTCAATCACTCGCTGACCATCCACGTAGACGCGAATTCCATCGTCGGCGCGGGCCTCGAAGCGATAACGACCGGCAGAAAAGTTGTACCAGCGGCTCCAGCGAACGGAGAAGTTGTCGTTTGGTAAATCTCCGGGCGAACCGTCATCCCAATCGAAGTCAAGGTCCTCATCATTCCGGGTAAATTCTCGATCATCTAGATAACGATCGGAATAATATTCACCTTTCCAGTCGTCATAGTCCTCATCGTCATTGTCATTATCATCGTTGTCATTATCGTCATTGTCATTATCGTCATTATCGTTGTCGTCATTGTCATTGTCGTCGGCGATAACTACAGATGTGGGTGTTGCCGTAGGTACTGGAGTGGCTGTCGACGTTGGAATGGGTGGATTACTCGCCTGCACCAGTGGTATGTTGGCTGTGTTTTGAGCTGTCACATACCGACCCGAAACCCAACCCCGCCCCTCCGGCGTACCGGCAAACGTAATTTGCCACCAACCCCGATTCAGGCTAAGTCCGGTAATTTCGGTGGTTTGACCGCTGCGTAGGACCCCTAACACTGGGTAATTGGTACCTGGACCGCTGCGTATATTTAGGTCGGTGTTAGTAGTGAGGAAGGGGGTGGATACAGGTATGGGCGTTGTAGGTACGAGTACAGGGGTGGCTGTTGCCGATGGCTCTAACGCAACGAGGGTGGCTGTCTGGGTAGGCAGCGCCGTCGGCAAGGCTGTGTCTGGCTCCGGGGTAGGGATGACCGTTAGAACTGCCTGGGCCGCTGCGCCGTTATCTGCCGTTTGAGCTAAAACTTGAATTAACCCCTTGTTCTGCCAGCGGGGGTCTGAGGGGAAGATAAAATCGGCTGCAAACCGGCCGGCCGAGTCTACGGTCGCGCTGCTCAGGGCATAGGGCGTCGCCGCTGTGTCTGCCAGGTAGATGAGCACCTTGGCCCCGGCCGGCCAGCCTTGCCCGTTCACCGTCACCGAACTGCCGGCCGAAGCAAGCGCTGGATTCAGGGAAATAGCCGGGCTGGTAAACGCATCAGGCGTCGTTTGAAGGGCCTGGCTGGGACGTTCCAATAAAAGCGATGTGCCGCCCACCAACATAACCAGGACAATGGTCCAGATCATAACCACAGCCATAAGAGCGACTTTAACAACCGCTGAACTTTGGAACAATTCATCAAAATAATTTCTATTTTTCATTCTTTAGATTCCTCTTACCGGACCTATTTCTTCTTACCGCAGCTTTGTGGTTTCTAACCGGCCGAGATTTTTGTGATAGGGTAGGGTAAATATAATTAAGGCAAGTTAACTCCATTATACTCCATTCAGGTGAAGTTGTAATCAGTCGCGAAGAGGATTTATGATACGCAAAAAGACCGCCTTTAGGCGGTCTTTTCCGATATTTGTGGTAGGGGGTCTACAACAAAAGTTGTAGTTATAGGGTTGTTGGGGTCAGTTATCTCCAAGATAACTTGCCGGATTCAGGTTATGGGTAGGGCTAGCCGGAGGGGCTAACTCTTCGGGATAATGATTATCGATCACAATGTTTCCTTAGCAAGACTTTTCCGAGGGCAGGAGCGTTGACCACAGGTTTTCAACCGGACACCCTTTGGCTAAAAACACGTCAACTCCGGCGGCTGTAGCTTCGGTTCGCCGGCCGTTATACATGGTCAACATAATGATTTTGACTTGCGGCCAGCGATCCTTGATCTGGCGGCTGGCCTCCAGCCCATCCATTACCGGCATATAAGCATCCATTAAAACCACATCGGGCTGATATGTCTCCACCAAACGTATTGCTTCCTGCCCATCAACTGCCTCCCCCACCACTTTCACGATAGACGTCGTGGCTAAAAGCGCCCGTAACCCACGGCGAGAGCGGGGATGATCATCGGCAATCAAAACTCTGATGGGCTTTTGCATTTTCTAATCTTTCCTCCAGACCAGTTGATTATTATGATGCTTGTAGCATACTATAAAAACGTGCGCTTGTAATCAGCCAGAGGATGGGTTGGCCATAAACAAAAAGGACTGCTTGATAAGGCACTCCTTTTCGACAATAAGCTGACCTTCACTACGACATTTACTGTAAGCAGATATAAGAAAGACCCTAAAGATTTCAAAAATCTTTAGGGTCTTACGATTAGCCTCGATAAAAAGCGATACTGCCGTTAGAGCTTTCAGCCGTGATAGAGATGGTCGGGTTTTCGCCAACGATCCCCTTAAGCACCTCGGCCCTCCCAGGACCGCTCTCGCTGATGGAAAAATCGGTCAAGACTCGGCCATTGTGAGTTTCGGCATTGAGCCGAAAGCCGGTGTTGGCAGGTAGAGTAATTTCGATACTGCCGTTGTCGGTGACGAAGGATTGTTCGCTGGCGGCCAGGGTTCCCTTGAAGATGACATTACCATTGGCTGTTTCGGCATTAATGACCGCCTCTTGAGCCTCCACCTGGATCTCGCCATTGTTGGTTTGAAGCTGGAGCTGGCCTTGCCCGCCATTAATCTTCAGATCGCCATTGGCTGTCGCCAACCGGACATTGCCGCTTACCCCACTGACGAGGATGTCGTCGTTGTTGGTGTGCAAATCCAAGCGCGACCTGGCCGGCACAATCAGTCGAATTGAGGCGCTGGCGTAGTTGGTTGAAAGGAGACCGGTTCGTTTAGCCACCACCCGAATCGTGCTATCCTGCTGCTGAATTGTCACCTCAATTTTTCTCAGCTCGGCTTCTGCCTCGGCCTGAGTGTTACCCATGGCCCGCTTGAGCACTTGGGCCGTGACTTTATGGGCTGGGCCGGCATTCACCTCGATCTTGCCGTTGAAATTTTCCACCACAACGCGGGGTGAAGCCGAGGTATCAAAGGCCTGGGAGATTTCTGCCTCGGTCAAAACCCCCGCTTGGCTGCTACAACCCGCAGCAATTAATCCCACCACCAGCAACAGGCCAAACCACAGCCATAAGTTCCGGTGAGCAGGCGATAGGAGAGACAGATTTTGAGTAGACACGACGATTCTCCTTATGAGTAGGCGGTAGACGATAGACACACGAAGCAAGAAGGTAAATTGTTCATCCGTGTGACCTTGCTATTTTGCTACTTTGCTACCTGCTACCTTGCTACCTTGCCCTAGCATACCAGCTTAAACGTGGCCTGTAATCGGTCAAAGAGACGGTTGCCGGTACGAAAAAAGGACTGCCCCCGGGCAGTCCTTTTTACAACATTTGATGTAGATAACAACCTTTATCCCGCATCATCCAGCGAAGCCAGCCCCTTTTGTAAGGCATATAGCGCTGCCTGGGTGCGGCTGGCCAGGTGGAGTTTGCTTAAGATGTTGCTGACATGAGTACGCACCGTCGCCTCGCTAATAATCAGGTGATCGGCAATCTGTTGGTTGCCCATGCCGCGAGCGATGAGGCGCAGCACATCCACCTCGCGCTCGGTCAGCGGTTCGTCGGTGGGCTTTTGCTCCGGCGCAGGGGGGCGCGATAACTCCTGCAGCACTTTACGGGCAATGGTCGGGTGAAGGGAGGACTCGCCCCGGTACACCTGCCGGATGGCCCGCACCAACTCTTCTGGACTGGAGTCTTTGAGCAGATAGCCCAACGCGCCGGCCTTAATCGCCGGAAAAACCTTATCGTCGGTGGCGAAACTGGTCAAAACCAGGATACGGGCGTTGGGTTTGCCGGTGGTAATGTGGGTAATAGCCTCGATGCCGCCCATTTCGGGCATTTGCAGATCCATCAAAATGACATCGGGGTTCAACTTTTCGACCAGCCGGATTGCCTCTTTGCCATTTTCGGCTTCGCCCACCACCTCGATGTTGGTCTCTGTGGCCAATAGGGCCTGGATACCCTTGCGCACGATGGCCTGGTCGTCGGTTAACAAAACACGAATTTTCTCGCTCACGGTTGTACCTCCACTTTGATTTTTGTACCCTGGTCGGGTTGGCTGTCGATGGTCAAGTGAGCGCCCAGTTGGGCCACCCGTTCTTCCATCCCGCGCAGGCCCATCCCGGCGCGGTCGCGGACTGCCGCCAGGTCAAACCCGCGCCCATCATCGCAAATCTCCAACGTTACCTTTTGAGGCTCTTGGCGGAGACTAACCCGGATGTGGCGCGCCTGGGCGTGTTTGAGGGCGTTGTTGAGCGCCTCCTGGGCAATCCGGTACAGGCCATCCTCGATTTTGGGAGGAAGTTGACTATTTTCCTCACCCTCCACTTTCAACTCTGTCTCCAGGCCGGATCGCCGTTCGACGGCCTCAAGCCGGGTTTGCAGGGCCGCCGCCAGGCCCTCTTCTTCCAGCAGCGGCGGGCGCAACTCAAACAGGAGCAGGCGCATTTCTTGCAAAGCTTCCTGGGCCGTCCCACGTAGTTCGTTGAGGTGATCGGTCGCCATATCGATCTTACCGGCGGTGAGCAGACGTGAAGACGCCTCGGCAAACATCGTAACCCCATAAAGCGCCTGCGTGACCGAGTCGTGCAGCTCGCGGGCCAGGCGTTGGCGTTCTTCCAGGATAGCCGCTTGTTCGGCTTGGCCAAACAGCCGGGCATTCTCAATAGCCAAGGCCACTTGGTTGGCAAAGGTCACGGCTAACCCCACCTCCTCCTCCAAGAATTCTCGCGCCTCATTATAATACAACACAATTCCGCCGTAAACTTCGTCTTTAACAATCAGCGGTACGGCCAGGATAGCGTAATATTGCTCAAAAATCTCCCTTAGCAGCTCCCAACGCGGTCCGTCTTGCTGTAGTACCTTCAGATCTAGCAGCGGAATTTTCCTGATATCGGATACCGCCACAGGCTGGCGATACAATACCGCCCGGCCCACCAGGGCTTCGCCTACCGGAATTTCCATGGTGGCGATATACTCCGCCGGTAAACCCTGCGCTGCCTGCACTTTGAGTGGCCCCTCCTTGCTCTGCAGGCGGTAAATGGCTACCGCATTAGCCCCTAACAGCCGGCTCGCTTGTTTGACGATTTGGTGCAAAATCTCTTCCAGGGGCCGGTTGGAATTGAGTACAGTTAAAATATCGCGCAGACTCTCGGCCACATGGCGGCGCTGTTCAGCCTCGTACCGCCGCGCCTGTTCCTCCTGGTAAAGACGGGCATTCTCCAGGCCGATAACTGCGCCGGAGGCCAACATGGTCAAAACACGCTCATCTTCCAGGCCAAAGGCGCCTGTCATTTTGTTGAAGATCGAAATTGAACCAATGGGTTCTGGGCCGGACATTAAGGGGACAATCATCAGAGAGTCTACGTGTAGACGTTGCACCAGGTCGGTGTAAGAACGTGAATCTCGCTGAACATTGGTCAGACGTAGCGGTTGACCCAATTGGAAAGCCAGGCTGGTCAAAGAATTGGTCACCGGCATCCGGTAACCAACACTGATATCCACCTCGTCTTCGGTGGAAAGCACCGAAAGGCGCAGCTCTTTCTCTTCGAGCATAAAAACCAGGGCGCCCCGAGAGCCGGTCAGCCGGCGGGCTTCGTCGGCAATCAGTTGCAACACTGCCCACGTGTCGAGGCGGCTGGTGATAGCCTGCTGGACGGCAAACACGGTCTGAATCTCGTCCACCCGCCGGCTGGTTTCGGCGTAGAGTTGAGCATTTTCTATGGCCACTGCGGCCTGGTCGCTCACCGCGCGGAGGAGTTCGCGCTCGTTTCGGGAAAAGGTGCGAGGGCCGCGCCGGGTGGCCAGCGTGAGCGTTCCCAGCAAACTATCCTTAGCTCGCAGGGGAAAAATGGCCGCGGCCTGAAGACCTTCTTTTTGCAGCAAAGGGTAGTAAGAATTAGCCGAAACATCCTCAATAAAGAGAGGCTCGCCGGATTGGGCTTGTGTTTTGGGCAGGAATTCGGCCACCGGCTGCCGTCCCGCTCGACGCACAAATTCCGGCGACAATCCTTGCTGGGTGCGGATAATCAAATCCTCGTCACCCTCGTCCAGCAAGCGAATTTCGCCTACCTCCAGGTTAAGCAGGCCCATCGTTTCGTCCAGCACCCGGTTCAGCGTATCGGATAAATCCAGCGACTCATTAACACTGGCCTGAATGGCGTTGAGGATGGCAAACTGCTTGGTCAGGGTAACCATCTCTTTCGTCCGGTCGGCCACTCGCTGCTCCAGGCCAGCATAGGATTCTTGCAGATGGACTGACATCAAGTTAAACTGCTCGGCCAACTTCTCAATTTCGTCTCCGGTAGGAGCGGTAATCACCTGGCCAAAATTACCCTTAGCCACTTCTTGGGCCGCTTCGGTCAAATCTTCGATAGGTTGGGTAATGCGCCTGATGCCCAGGGTAACGACTACGCTCGGCACAATGACACCCAAGGCAAGCAGAGCTATTAGAAATATGCGATAACCCTGACCGGCGTTGGTCAACGTAGTCCAATTTTCTTCGGTCACGAGGGTCCAGGGTGTGTTGGGTACAGGAGCAAAGCCGGCGACAATATTACGGCCGGCCGGATCGGTGATCCGGATAGCTCCGGCTTTCCCGGCCAAGGCTTGTTGCACCACCGGCTGAGTGGAAAAATCCTCGCCAATGCGGTTGACATCCGAGTGATAAATAACCCGGCCATGGTCGTCTACCAGGTAAATATCGCCGCTCTGGCCCAGGCGTAGTTTGACGATACTGCCGTAGAAAGCGCTCACATTCTGTGTTCCCAGGTGAAACATCCCAATCAGGGTACCTAAAAACTCGCCCCGGTTGCCGGTAATGGGTACGGCCAGGGCAATCGTATCTCTGCCTTGCCAGCCGTCCGTCACAATACCCGAAAAGATCGATCTGGGGGAGCGAGCCATCTGGCGGAAATAGGCCCGGTCGGACCAGTCTTGCTGGAGAATGTCGGGCCGGTTGGGTTCAGCGGCCACGACAACACCAAAGGTATTCAGCATGACTACCCCGCCGTCAAAAATAACCAGGCGGTTACGGGATTGGCTGAGGGCCGTAGGCTGGTCTGGTGGAATGGCCCGGGCGACAAAGGTCAGCAGATTGGTATATTCGGTCAACTCAGTCGCCAACTGGCTGGCAGACAGACGAACCAACTCCCGGTCGCGGGCAATGACCAGACTTTCAGTGACCTGCTCGTAAGCATAATAAGTGACCAGGGCGACAGCAAACAAAATAACCAAGACTGGTACAAAAACCCAGACAATAATTTTAGTGTAAAGATTACCCCAGCGGATTCCTAATAACATAAGAATTTTGTATCTGTCAGGCGCGATGCGCTTAGGTGAGAATTTCTATTTTGTTTCCTGCTGTGTTTCTTCGATCTGGCGGCAGACCGGGTGCATCAAGTCGGTGGAAGCCTGCCCCAGGGTAAAAAGTTGATGCCAGGCGGCGTCGGCAACTTGAGCAGCCTCGGCCATATTGGCAAAAGTTTCGGCGGTGACGGAGTAACCTTTCAGGTGGCCATCGGCAAAGGCCGCCAAATCTACGTCGCGGGTCTTTTCGGGATATTCGGCGCGAATAAAATCTACCCACTCATCCACCAACGAGGCGCGGGCCGGTTGGAGAAAATTGGTCCGGGCCATAGCCCGGCCATATTCCGGGCTAACCAGAAATTTCACCAACTCCCAGGCCGCTTCAGGATGCTTGGTGCCGGCATAAATGCCAAAGCCGTCGGTTGAGGCCAACGTCACCCGGCGTACTGGACCGGCCGGGAAAGGGGCTACACCGAAGCGGAAATCGGCGTGGGTCAGAATGTCTTTGAGCGCCCAGGAACCGTCTTCAACCATGGCTAACCGCCCGGTGATAAAAGCCTCCCGGGTTGATACATTCTGCACATCCAAAAAAGTGGCCATCACATGGTCATCCCACATACGGGCGCGCAACCATTCCAGCGCGGCCAGAGCTTCCGGCCGATCCATCAAGCAGCGAGTCGGGTCATTAGGGTCAACAAAATGACCCCCCCAGCCATTAACGTGGACTTGAAGCCGGTCCCAGGTGATATCTACCATGCTGCCCCACAGGTCGGTCTGACCATCACCGTCGCGGTCGTGAGTCAAACGTTTCATGGCAGCCAGGTAATCGTCGTGAGTCCAGGTTTCAGTGGGGTAATCGACGCCATACTTATCAAAGAGGTCCTTATTATAGTACAAGGCTAGCGCACCGTGATACTTGGGCAGGCCGTATTGGCTGCCGTTGCGGCTAAAAAGGGCGCGGTACTGGGCTGGGTTCCAGTCCTCAATCGTAGCTTGGTCCAGGTCGGATTCTACGAAGGGACGCAGGTCGAGCGTGTAACCTTTTTGGGCCCAAATAGGGAAAAATTCACAGCAGCCCTCAAAAACATCGGCTGCAGCGCCGGCCTGCATATCCGCCAGCATTTTTTCCTCCAGGTTTTCGGGGTCAGGTGTGTAGAAAACGTGGATGTTGGGATGGGTGGCGTGAAATTCGGCCAGGAGCTGTTGGGCCATCGGCGGAAACCAATCGGTGCGCCAATCCTGATAGACGAGCTGGATTTTATCTTCATTGGGGGGGGATGATAGAGACCCCGGCGGCAAACAGGCAGCCAGGATAAGGCTAACTCCTACCAGGCCCACCAGGTAGAGCAAGATTCGACGAGAAGATTGGAGAGATAGGGCGGTAGGCCACAAATTAGCAACGCCCCCCCCTTGTTTTTGGGGATTGCAATTTGCCGCATTTTCGATCATACTATTAAGCATAGTAATTCTGGCCAATCGAGCAAATTTGCCGACTCATACAGAATTCAAACGAAAATCAAACGAATTTCTGGTATAATAACCATAGCCGAGGGATTTGTGTCAAGAGGTACATTTCAGTGGGGGCGAGGACTAAAATCCTGTTTAAGTTTGCCAAAAATCTTATATTTTCAAACCAAATTCAAACTTTTTTCTGATATAATAAACCTGGATTTAAACTTTTCCTCATTTAATAATTAATAAGTTGTGCTGTTGTTGGACCACCTTGCTGACGACCAGCACTTTTTCAACCAGATATTCTATGTTCTCATTTCAAAGTAAGCAAGGAAACACAAAATTGTATTACTTTTACTCTGCTCCGAAAAACCAGGAGAAAATCTAATTATGACCGAGACACTCTTACTCATTGAAGATGATATAACGTTGTGCGAAGCGTTACGTTTTATGCTCACTAAAAAAGGCTTCCAGGTAGAAGTGGCTAATAGCGCTCTCGCCGGGTTACAGAAAGCCTACGCGGTCAAGCCTGATGCCGTCATTTTAGATATCATGTTGCCCGACATGGATGGCTGGCAAACCTGTGCCCGTTTTAGAGAAATGTCAGATGTCCCCATTATTATGCTGACCGCGCTGGGTTCCGAAGAGAATGTGGTCAAAGGTTTAAATCTGGGCGCTGACGATTATATTATCAAGCCAGTGACGGCGGAAGAGTTATCGGCGCGGGTTCGGGCGTTGCTGCGGCGGGTTACCCGAAGTACTGTGACTAACAGTAGTGGCAACGGGCGAGGTCCAATTTTTAGTTATGAAAACTTGGTTATCGACTTTGATAAACACGAAGTAACCATTGATAATAAACGGATTGATCTTAGTCCCACCGAGTTTCGGCTGCTCTCTGTTTTGGTTCGACATAAAGGGCGGATGTTACCGCATGAGTTTTTACTGACCGAGGTTTGGGGCCCTGAATATGTGGGTGAGATAGATTATTTGCGGTTGTATATCAGTTATTTACGACGCAAGATTGAAAAAGACCCTTCCAAACCCAATTTGATTCACAATGAGTGGGGAGTGGGTTATCGGTTTGGTTAAGGTGAACGGCTGGGTGTTTCTGGGCGAGGATACAGCTCAATCTACTTGGCCGCGCAAGCAAGAATTAAATTTCCCTGACAAAGATAGAGAGAGTTGGCAGCTTCTCTCTTTTTTGTTTCCAAGAGGTGCGATATAACTCGCGAAGTGTTTAAGTTAAACATGCCAACTTGCTCCCAAGAAGCGAGATACGTTGCACCTGAACGGCTGATTTTTTACGTTTGACTCTAACTTTATCGGGCGGGGATTCTAACTTTTTTCTAAGAATGTTTAAATGGCTTTATCATTAAATGCCGTTACACTGGTTCAAGATAAGAGGTGTCAAACCAACTTCTATCCCCCTATTTACACAGCAATAAGTATAAGAGGCAAACGTGGCTGGAGAAAAAATCCTGGTTGTTGACCCAGATGTTGGATTACAACAAAATGTAGCTGAACAGATCCTGATCCCATACGGCTTTAAACCTCTACAAGCGTACAGTCAAAATGAAGGGGCAAAATTGGCTATTGCCAAGACGCCTGATCTGTTGCTCCTGCATTTACCGCTAGATGCAGTGATGCAACTGTTGCAGCGATTGGCCCAAACAGCTCGCCTGATTCCTTCAATTTTGCTGATCGAGCCAGCTCTATCTTCCATCCCGGTTGAATTTCTCCGTCTTGGCGTTCACGATTATGTACCCCAACCTTTTTCTACCGAAGAGGTTTTACAGGCAATCCGGCGAGTGTTGGCCCGGGAAACACGTTCACTGAATTACCAACAATTGGCCCAAGATTTAACCAGTTTTAACCAGACGCTGGAACAGGAAGTTAAAAAATTTGGCGCTGTCACGGGTACGGGAGGATTGGCCAACTCCACCGAAGATTTGAACTCTGTACTCAATCGGGTCGTCGAAGCGGCTGTCTCGATTACCAAGGCAGATACGGGTTATTTGTTTTTCTTTGATGAAAAAACAGGTGAATTACGCTTACGCGCCGCTCAAAACTTGAGCAAGGTCCAGGCTGAAGTTTTTCGCACCCAGACTGAAGATAGTATTGCCAGGTCTATTATCCGTTCAGGTAAACCGATTCTCTTGAGTGGCAGCAACGGGCAGTATGTCGAGTTTAAGAGCGGTTATCCTATTAAATCCCTGTTGAATGTGCCGTTGAAGGTGGATGAGCGAGTGATCGGCGTTTTAGGAGTAGACAATCAAACTACAAATACCCGCTTTTCGCTGGTGGACTTACGCCGTCTAACTGAATTGGCTGAGATGGCCGCTACAGCGGTTGTCAATACCCGCCAGTATAGTGAAGCTCGTCAGGAGATTTCTCGTCATATTGAAGAAGTGGCTACCTTGCAAGCAGTAACGACTCAACTCAACTATGTGACTGACTTTCAGATGGGTGCGCAGTTAGCCCTATCCCTGGCGCTTAGAGCTACGAATGCTGAAGCTGGAGTTCTCGCTTGGGCCCCTGTAGAACAGCAAGGAGCCATCCGTTATATCAGCCAGGGGAATCCGGGTGAGCTTACCTCGGCTCAGGTGGAGGAGGGGTCGAAAAATCGCTGGTGGGATGACCAGGCCCTTCAAGAAGTGATTAAATCTGGGCAGCCGGTGTTTACCTTTGATCTTGGCCGCTCGGTCAAAAGCCAGCGGAATGGCAAAGGGTGGTTTCAGGCCCGCTCCCGGCTAGCGGCGCCTATGCGTCGTGGGGGTAAGGTGATGGGGGCAATTAACTTGGAGAGTTCTTTGCCTAATGCCTTTACCCAGGAAGATTTGCAGTTTGTCACTAGCATTGCTGACCAGGTGGCGATTATCCTGGAAGGCGCTATTTTGCAAGAGAAAGCGGAAGCGGAGCGAGAACGCCTCACTCTATTGATGAGTGCGGTCGACAATGGCGTATGGCTGGTTGATGCCGGTTTGCATCTTATGGCTCAAAATGAGGCGGCTGGTCAAATGCTCAACTGGTCAGAAGCGGAAGTGGTGGGGCGCCGTGTTTGTGATTTTGAGATGTCAAACGGCGACGCAGCGCATGGATTGTGCCAATTATTAAGTCAAGCTATTGAAAAGCGACAGCCGATTTCCTATAATGAAGGGATTCTCTTGACCACAAAAAATGGCTCGTCGATGGTGGTTAAGCTCAAAATTGTGCCGGTGGTGCGGGAAGAGAGGGTGATGGGCGCTATTTGTGCCTTCCATCCTTCCAAGAAAGGTGATGAGCAGGTTCGCTTTGAATTTGCTAACATGGCTGCCCATTTGCTCCGGACGCCGTTAGCTTCTATTCAAACCTCGATTGATTTGCTCCTTGACTCGGATCTAAACCCGGACCAGCAGCACACTATGTTGGATCAGATGCGTGAACAGAGCCAACGAATGCGGGAGTTTGTTAAGGAATTACTGGAAATGTCTCGCCTGGAGGCGGGCATTGTTCGGGTATATTCTGAGCCGGTGGCGTTATCTCCCCTGATTGATCGTGTCTTGGGTCTGATCCGGGACGAGGAGCGGCGTCATACTTTCAGCCTGTCGATGGCCAAAACGTTGCCTATTGTTGCTGCCGATTTGGCTAAAACCGAACTGGTGTTGGTTAACTTGCTCCGAAACGCAGTAAGTCGCTGCTTAAATGGAGGTCACATCACACTTGAAGTGGAATCTGACGAGGAGGAAGTGGTCATTTCCATTGCCGATGATGGTGAGGCTATTCCTATTACTCAGCTTGATCAAATTTTTTCCCAGTTTTATCCTATCAGTAGTACCAGTGGTGGCATGATGTCCACTTTTCACTTGGGACTTTATACCACCAAGCGCTTGATTGAGTTACAAAATGGCCGGGTGTGGGTTGAAAGTCAGCCGGGGAAAGGGTCACGTTTTAGTTTTTCTCTGCCTGTTTGGAGGTAAATTGATAAAATGACAAAAATTCTCTTGATTGATGATGATCCAACAATCCTCGAACTTTTAAAGCTTTTTTTGGAAAAAGAAGGTTACAAAGTGATGGTGGCTGAGAGTGGTACAGCGGGCCTGGAAGTCGCTGCTAAACAGTTACCAGACTTGGCCATCGTAGATTTGATTATGTCAGGGTTGGATGGCTTTGAAACCAGCCGCCGCCTGCGCGAGTTGGGGGTTCAATCCATCTTGGTGATGAGCCACCGTCATGATGAGCGCAGCGTGATAAGATCTCTGGAAATGGGCGCCGACGATTATCTGCGTAAACCATTCGCTGTGCCGATTTTTCTGGCGAAGATCCGGACTCTTTTGCGGCGTAATGGCCAGGCAGATGGTACTGAGGCTAGCTCCATCTATGATGATGGCCAACTATTGATCGATTTAGAACGGCGCCATGTGGAAGTGCGGGGAAAATTGGTCCAATTAACCCCCACTGAATTTCGGCTGCTCTCTATTTTGTTACACAACGTGGGCCGGGTTGTCTCACACGAAGAGTTGATCCGTGAAGTATGGGGTACGGAAGGCGGCGCAACCATTGCCTCGCTCAAGGTTTATGTCCACTACCTGCGCCATAAGATTGAAGATTACCCTCGGAAGCCTCACTATTTGCTGGCCGAGTGGGGTATTGGTTACCGTTTGCGCGAGCCAAAACTAGCTACTCATACGGCCTGAAGACCTACCTCTCTTGATTAAGAGGGCCTATGGCATTATAGGCCCTTTTTGATTCTAACTTTTTTCTAAGTTTCCTCACACGGCTTTATGATTAAAGGATGTTAAACTCGCAGATAAGTAGAAGTTCGACCTATTTTTGCCTTTTTGAGGAGAGAAAATTATGACGCAAGCCACCTATCAAATGACGACCCAATTACCGGTCGCCATCAATGCTCGCTGGGCAGAACGACTTTTACTGACCATTGTGTTGACAGGTGCAGACTTGTTGATGGTGCTGGTCGGATTTTGGTTAGCCTATAAGCTTCGTTTTGAAGCAGGAATTACCTGGTCCTACCTGCCCGAGGTTCCTCCGGCTGATTTTTACTCAACTTTGGTTTTCCTGATTGCCCCCGTCTGGCTCATAATCTTCCGCCTGTTTGGCCTGTATGACTTCAAGAACCTATTTGCCGGCACTCGTGAATATGCTTACATCTTCAATGCTTCTACCCTGTGTATGATGTTGATGATTCTCTTCATCTTCTTTGGTGATACCAGAGATATCGCTCGGGCTTGGGTACTGCTTTCGTGGCTGTTTGTGAGTCTTGGAACAATGATGGGGCGTTTTGCCGTGCGACGAGTCGTCCAGATACTGCGACTCAACGGACGTTTTTTGACTGCCGCACTCATCATTGGCGCCAATGAGGAAGGGCTGGCTATTGCGGAGCAACTCCAGGCTAACCCCAGAGCAGGTATCTGGTTGGCCGGCTTTGCCGATGATGAGTTAGGCCCTGGTAGTGAACTGTTACCCAATGTGCCGGTCTTGGGTTCTGTTGATATGTTGGCGGTGTTAGTACGCCAACATGGGATCCAGGAAATTATTGTGGCTTCTACCGCTCTCCCGCGCGAAAAGTTGCTCCAACTTTTTAACAGTTTTGGCTCCGATGATAATATTACCATTCGTATGTCCTCTGGCCTGTATGAACTACTGACGACCGGCGTTGAAGTTCAGGAATTTGGCAATGTACCTTTGCTGAGTATCAACAAGGTGCGCCTCACCGGGGTAGATATTTTCCTGAAAACGATGCTTGACATTATTTTGTCCCTGGTGGGAGGGCTTATGCTTCTTCCGGTTATGGTGGGTATGGCAATCGCCATTAAACTGGACTCACCGGGACCTATCTTCCACCTGCGGCGAGTGGTTGGGGTAGGCGGCAAAGCGTATAATGCCTTCAAGTTTCGGACTATGTATGTAGACGCCGACGAGCGCCTTGCTCGTGACCCTGAATTGCGCCACGAGTTTGAGAAAAATCATAAACTAAAGAACGACCCCCGCATTACCCGCATTGGCAGCTTTTTGCGGCGAACCAGCCTGGATGAATTGCCGCAACTCATTAATGTTTTGCTAGGCCAAATGAGCTGGGTGGGACCACGTATGATTACCGCCGAAGAACGCGCCCGATACGGTAAGTGGTGGATGAATCTCTCTACCGTCAAGCCCGGTATCACCGGTCTATGGCAGGTGAGTGGGCGCAGCGATGTGAGTTATGAAGAACGGGTCATGCTTGATATGAACTACATCCGCAATTACTCGATCTGGTTTGACCTGCAAATCTTGTGGCAAACAATCCCCGCCGTTTTAAAATCTAAAGGGGCCTATTAAATTAATGAAGGGTATGATCTTGGCGGCCGGTGAAGGGCGGCGACTGCGCCCCCTTACCGACCACCTCCCCAAACCCATGCTCCCGGTGGCCGGGCGGCCCCTTTTGGAACATATCATTGTTCATTTGCGGGATTGCGGCCTGACCGAACTGGCGGTCAATCTCTATCATTTACCGGGGGCGGTGATCGATTACTTTGGCGATGGCAGCCGTTGGGGTATCCAATTGCGTTACTCTGTGGAAGAGCGATTGCTTGGTTCAGCCGGGGGGGTCAAACGGCTGCAGGCCTTTTTTGATGACACCTTTGTCGTCTTCTATGGCGACCTGCTGACCTGGACCGATCTCCGGCCGATGATCAACTTACATCGCCAGGCAGGGGTTATGGCAACGATGGGGCTTTACCGCGTCCCTGATCCCTGGAATCGCGGCATTGTGCAACTCGATGAGGCGCAAAATATCGTACGTTTTGCCGAAAAACCTCCCCGCGAGCAGGTGTTCTCAAACCTGGCTAATGCCGGTATCTACGTGTTAGAACCGGAAGTGTTGGACCGGATTCCGCCAGAGCAAATGTACGATTTTGGACATGACGTATTTCCTGGTATGCTAAGAGAGAGCATTCGAATTGCCGGCTATGTCATTGAAGATTTACTCATCGACATCGGCTTGCCGGAGAAATATGAGGCAGCCAATCGAATTGCTCTGGAAATTGGACATTTAAAGTAACGAAAAGGATAATTATGAAGTCGACTTTTTCCCATATAACAATATATTTCGAGGAATTGCAGGAGGTGATAGCTAATTTGCCGGCTGGATTAGTCGAGCAGGTGGTTACGGTTCTGTTGGATGGTGCTCGCCGGGGAAGCAAGGTTTTTGTTTTTGGCAACGGTGGCAGTGCCTCCACTGCCTCTCACTTTGCCTGTGATCTGGCAAAAAATACTCAAGTGCCGGGGGCAATTCGTTTTCGGGTGATTGGTTTGACCGACAATATCCCTTTAATGACCGCCTGGGCTAACGATACCGCTTATGATAATATCTTTGCGGCTCAACTGGAGCCCTTGGTTGAACCCGACGACGTTGTTATCGGCATTAGTTGCAGCGGCAATTCGGGCAATGTACTCAGGGCGATGGCTGTGGCTCGCCAGGCTGGCGCGACGACAATCGCTTTTACCGGCGATCAGGGGGGACGTTTAAAGGAAATGGTCGATCTATGCCTGCAAGTTCCCAGCCCGCGCATCGAACAACAAGAAGATGTCCACCTGATTTTGGAGCATTGTATCTGTACTGCCGTTCGGGCTGAGTTAGCCCAATCCTCTGCTGCCTCAGAAATGCCGAAAATATCACCCCAATAATTCTAACCCTTTTCTAAGTTTGTTCTTACACCTTTATCATTAAAACTTGGTACATTCTGGTCTGTAAATAGGGTGAGAAGTAGGCTGCATATAGAGAGGGGAGACAAAATGCGGGCCATATTTCTTGATCGGGATGGGGTTATTTGTGAGAACCGGCCCGACCATGTAAGGAACTGGAGCGAGTTCAAGTTTCTGCCGGGAGCCAAAAGTGGTTTAGTTACCCTGAACCGGCTGGATTTGCCCATTATCGTGGTTACAAACCAGGCGGTCATTGGCCGAGGAATTGTCCCGGTTGGTGTGGTCGAGGAAATTCATCAAAAGATGGTAGCCGAGGTTACCGTCTGCGGAGGCCGGATTGACCGGGTCATCTATTGCCCTCATCGCCCTGAAGACGGGTGTGATTGTCGCAAACCCAAGCCGGGAATGTTGTTAAAAGCGGCCAGTGAGATGGGGCTTGACTTGAGCCAATCTTACCTGGTAGGCGATGCGGCTAGCGATATCGAGGCGGGGCAACAGGTTGGCTGCCACACCTGCCTGGTCTTGACGGGCCGGGGAATGGAACAGCTTATTCCGACGCTTCATTCGGCTGAAGAACATTTTCTGATGCTGGCTCGTAATTTAATGGAAGCGGCTAATTATATCGTTAAGGCAGAAATGTTTGCCAATAAGTCAGACCAGACCCAATTAACCTTTATGGGACGGTATCGCCAACTGTTAACAGCGGTGAGTTTTTAAAGATGCTGGAACAACTTCGTTATTATCTATCCGGGCAAGCGGCTAGCTGGCCCGCTTACATCCTGGAACAAACAGTTCTGAATAGCCTGGGTTGGCTACCTACTATTCTAGGGATTGGCCTGCGGGGTTTGGCCTACCGGCTGATTATGAACCTCGACGGGATACCGGCGATTGAGTCATGCGTGCGGATTGCCTATGCCAGTAATGTTAAGTTGGGTAAAGGGGTTTATCTGGATCAGGGTGTCTATCTGCATGCGCTGCCGGGGGGAATCACTATTGGCGATAACACCTTTATTATGCACCACTCGATGCTGCATGTCTTTAACTTCCGCCGTTTACCCCAGGCGGGCATTACCCTGGGCCGTAATTGTTTTATCGGCGAATTTAATGTTATGCGCGGGCAGGGTGGAATTCACATCGGCAATGATGTGTACACCGGCCCCATGGTGCAGATTGTAGCCGTCAATCACGTTTACCAGGATACCACCCGGCCTATCCGTGAGCAGGGCATTACTGCACGAGGTATTGTGATTGAAGATGATGTCTGGATTGGCGCCGGGGCTACAGTGGTAGATGGCGTCACCATTGGACAGGGAAGTATTATCGGCGCCGGTTCGGTTGTGACCGGTGATATTCCTCCTTATAGTATCGCGGTCGGTACCCCGGCTAAACCTATTAAAGACCGCCGCCAATTGGGGAACAATCACCAGCAGGATGTAGAAGTATTTTTTGGAGCGTTGGAACAGCTTCGTGAT
Organism: uncultured Caldilineaceae bacterium; assembly: GCA_964622215.1. GTDB lineage: Bacteria > Chloroflexota > Anaerolineae > 4572-78 > J111 > DSQQ01. The sequence goes on along the minus strand of CAZUNT010000025.1, from coordinate 30,728 downwards.
CGTTAATGAGAGGAGATTTGTGGTGAGTACCTTATCTGTAGTTATTCCGGCTTTGAATGAAGAAGATGGTATCGCCGATATCATAGAACGAGTGTTGGCAGTCAAAAAGCCCCTAGCCGAGGCAGGTGTTTCAGACCTGGAGTTAATCGTTGTAGATGATGGCTCGCAAGATCGAACACCCGAAATTGTGTCCGGTTATCCTGAGGTTGTCTTGATCCAACATCCGGTCAACCAGGGGTATGGAGCTGCCATTAAAACCGGCTTCCGTCAGGCCAAAGGTGATATGTTAGCCTTTCTCGATGCCGATGGCACATACCCCCCCGAAGCCTATCCTCAGCTCTGCCGGCCCATTCTGGAAAACCAGGCTGATGTCGTGGTCGGCTCGCGGATGGCCGGTGTTGACAGCGAGATGCCTCTGGTGCGCCGTATTGGCAACACAGCTTTTGCTATGTTGGTCAGCATTATCAGCAATCGCCGCGTAACCGACAGCGCCAGCGGTCAGCGGGTGATCCGGCGAGATACCCTGGCTAAACTTTACCCGCTGCCCGATGGCCTGAATTTTACACCGGTTATGAGTACGCGGGCCATGTATGAAGATATCAAAATTGTCGAAGTGCCGATTACCTACTCGGAACGAGTGGGCCGCTCCAAGTTAAGTGTGGTGCGTGATGGGATCCGTTTCCTGAATACCATTCTGATGACCGCCCTGACTTATAACCCGGCGCGTATCTTTGGATTGGTGGGCGCGGGCCTGGTTGGGCTGGGAGGGATGTCAGCTATGTGGCGCACAATTACCCGCAGCAAAACCAGGCGCGAGGACTCGCAACTGGTTTCCTGGTACGCCGGATTAGTGTTGGGATCGGCGGGCGTCAATATCTTCTCCATTGGTACGGTCTTTAATTACCTGGTCTCCCTCTTTCACAAACGCCCCATCCGGCAGGGTTTATTCGGTAAGCCCTTGTTCAAAACACCGTTGGAAAGTAAATTTGGCTGGATCGGCCTGAGCGCCATTGCCAGCGGCAGCCTGTTCTACGGCCTGGATGTCTGGCGGCGCTGGGACCGGTCGAAACAGAAAGAAACGGAAGTGGCGCGCTGGTTTGTGCCGGCTTCCAGCACTATTCTGGTTTTGACCGGATTACAATTGATTACTTCCTGGCTGCTGACCCTGGTCTTATCCGAATTAACCAAACGCGAAACTCTAGTGCAAGCCGATTTGAACGGCAAGTTTAAAGACAACGGTCACCATTAAAAGCCGGATTTTTCGAGATAAAATTGGTTATTGTTGAAACCTACGACGAAGGGGAATGCTATGTCAACTGAATGGTTAAACCTCGGCACACGGCCGATAAAAAAAATGCGCCCGGCTGAATTTCCAGATATCAGCGCGCTGTTGCAAGAACCAACCAAGGCCCAAAGAAGTCCGGAGATGGTGGATGTGTTGCTGGTCAACCCGCCTGCCCCTGACGGCGGTATCTGGATCAGGTCACAGCACCGGGTAGGCCGGCGCTCCCGTGAAAATATGATTTGGCCGCAAATGGAACTGGCCACCTTTGCCGCCTGTTTGCAGCCGGAATACAAGATAGAGGTAGTGGATGCCATTGCCACCCGCATGACCTGGGCCAAATTTGAAGAACTGTTGGCGAAAAAGCGGCCTCGCTACTATCTGACTCAGGTGACTGCCCCCACCTTAACCAATGATATGTATGGTGTTTTTCTGGCTAAAAGCAAAGGGGCCAAAACCATCGCCTTTGGCACTCACGTCACCCCCAACACCATCAACACCATGACCGACTATCCGGCTCTCGATTATGTACTGCGAGGTGAGCCGGAGCTGACCCTGCGCGAGTTGATCGACGCGCTTGATGGCAGAACCGGCCAAAATGCGCCCATGGAAGTTTTGATGCAGAAAACCGACCCTACCCGCGTACCCATCTCGACCGAGATGGTCGGCCGGGGCGATTTCAGTTCGATCAAAGGCCTGGCCTGGCGTTACGCCGGCCAGGTCAGGCTCAACCCTGACCGGCCTTTCATCCCCGACCTGGATGATTTGCCCCTGCCTATGCATCACCTGCTGCCGTGGGACAACTACCGGTTGCCGCTCATTAAAGGACCATATACCTTTGTGGTACCCAGTCGAGGCTGCCCCGCCGGTTGCAAATATTGCATCAAGCATGTGAGCTACAATTACTCGGTGCGGATACGCTCGGCAGAAAATATTATGGCCGAACTCTGGATGCTCAAGAAACTGGGCATCAATAACGTGATGTTGTACGCCGACCTGTTTACGGTCAATCGCGATCAAGTCATGAGTATCTGCAAAGCTATGATTGAAGAAAAGATTGACATGAAGTGGATGTGCAACAGCCGGGTTGACTATGTGGATGAAGAAATGCTGACGATGATGGGCAAAGCCGGCTGCCACATGATCTCCTGGGGTATCGAGTCTGGCTCGGAAGAAATCCTCAAACGAGCCAGAAAAGGCGCTTCGCCTGATAAAGCGGAACAGGCCCTGCGCTGGTCGAGAAAGGCCGGGATCAAAAACTTCGGTTACTTCATCATCGGCTTGCCCGGCGAAACCGAGGAGACCATTAAACAGACGATTGCTTTCTCCAAAACCTTGCCGCTCAATGTAGCCATTTTCCACATCGCCGCGCCTTATCCTGGCACGCCCTTCTTCTACGAAGTGGTTGAAAATGGTTGGTTCCGCCCCGGTACCAACTGGGAGCAGGTGGACATGGATCAATCCACCGTGCTGGATTACGCCGATTTGCCCGCCGAACGGCTGATGTATTGGCAAAAGCGAGCCACCCGTGAATGGACCTTGCGGCCCGAGCCAATCTTGACGATCCTCAAAGGTCTCAATACCTGGGCCGGTTTCAAGAGTGCCGTAGACGCGGGGCTGCAAACCCTATCGTTCATTCGTAGCTAAATGAAAAATCGAATGGTGAATGAGCGAATAAGATTTCGTCATTTGCCCTATTTTTTGAGCGATTAATGTAAGCGGGAGTATAGTTATATGATTATTACTCGAACCCCTCTACGGATTAGCTTTGCCGGCGGAGGTAGTGACTTGCCTGCTTTTTATGAGCAAGAGCAAGGAGCGGTGCTTAGTACCGCCATCGACAAATATATTTACATCACTGTTAACCCTAAATTCGATCATAAAATCCGGGCTAGTTACTCCATAACTGAGATTGTAGACAGCGTGGACGAGCTACAACATGAGTTGATCCGTGAAGCTTTGTACCTGCTCGAAATCCAACAAGGTATCGAAATTACCTCCATTTCCGATATTCCCTCCCAGGGAACAGGTTTAGGTTCTTCAAGTAGTTACACGGTTGGAATACTCAACGCCCTGTATGCTTATAAGGGCCTCATGGCTGGGGCCGAGCGTCTGGCCGCTGAAGCCTGCCACATTGAAATTGAGCGCTGCCGGAAACCTATCGGCAAGCAGGATCAATATATCGCTGCGTATGGAGGATTGCAGTATATCCGTTTTAACCCGGATGGCAGCGTCTTTACCGATCCTTTAATTTGCCCGTCACGAACTCGCCGGCGGTTGGAGTCAAGGTTGCTGCTGCTTTACACCGGCTTGACCCGGCGAGCCGATGACATCCTGGCCGAGCAGAGCCAGGGGACGCGCACCGATGAAGATAAGCGTGCCTCACTGCGGCGGATGGTAAGCATGGCCGGCGAAATGTGTGAAGCCCTGGGGCGGGATGACATCGACGCCTTTGGTGAGATTTTGCATGCCGGTTGGCTGGAGAAGCGAAAGTTAGCCACAAATATTAGTAATCGCCATATTGATGGCTGGTATGAACGGGCACGGGCCGCCGGAGCTATTGGCGGCAAGCTGTTAGGCGCAGGCGGCGGCGGCTTTCTGTTGCTCTATGCCGATCCGGCTTTTCACGCCGAAATTTGCCACGCTTTGCCGGAACTCCGGCCTATTCCTTTCAATTTTTGTCCTCAGGGAAGCAAGGTAATTTATGTGGAGGAAAACGGGTATAGGCGGTAACAAATAGGAGATAATCAAATGATAGAGGACAGATTCTAATCCATGTTCTACTTTTTTGGACGGAATCTTACGAGCGTGGGCAGCCACCGATAGGGCTGATTTTTAAGGCGGTATCTGCGACTAGATTATTGACCGAGATCAGAATTGTTCCATCTGCCCGAGGGGTAACGACATCAGTCCTCACGATTTGTTTAGCTTTGGTAGGTTGATAGGGATCCCACCATTCGAGGGTATAAGTTTTATTGGCTTGAAAACCGGGTATCTCAACCCTTCCAGAAACTACCGGTATCGAAACACCATCGATGACATTCTTCCAGGTATGGCCCTTGTTTTGAACCCAAAGATGAGCGCAACCATGCGCTAAATCCTTTTGACCCCACGCTCGTAAGCTGTTGTTTGAGGTGACAGCCTGAATATCTTGATAAACCCCATTGTTGAGCGGAATATCCTCTAAAAAATTTCTAAAGGGTTGATAGTGATAGCGCAAGTCGTGGCCCTGGTTGCCTTGCTCGATGTGTTCTTTGCCGTACCAGTACTGTTCGTACATACCCCCTGAATTGACTCCAGCCCAAATATAGTTGTGCAACCAGACTCCGGTGATGTCTTGCAGTACTTCATCACTAAAGCCCGTTTCCCCCCGGATTAACGGTTTGTTGGCTCCTTCGGATTGTTTGGCTCCATGTTTCGTACTGTAATACTGGGAGTCGGCAGCGGTGTCGGTGCTTTCGGTGGCATAGGCATGCAAATCGGCATAATCAAGATGAGGATAATCGGGATTGGCCCAAAATTCGTTTCTGGGGAAACTGTGCCAAAAAGAGGTCGTCACCAGATGTTTGTTAGGGGTAAATTGATGCATATACCGGCCAAACTCGTCAGCCAGCGAGTAGTGTAACCCGTTAAAGGGGTCCCCTTCGTTCAAAAGTTCCCAGGAATGAAGATGCGTTGAATAGCCCCAGCGAGCTTGCAGATAGCGCCACCAAGCTTGTTGCAGCCAGCGCACCTTGGTCATGGCGCGCCAATTGCCGTAAAACCAGCGGTTATCGGGGCACTTTTCTGGGTTGTTACCGGGATCTTCATCCCAGCAATTGGGATCATCCGGGATAGGGTGGCCCTCGTAGTCAATTCGATTCAAAATCCACTCATTTTTCTCCAAAACAACCAGTTTCAAATAAATATCATATTTTTCAGCCAACTCCAGCGTCTTATCAAAAGCATAAGAATTTCTCTGTTCAAAGTAAAGATGGTGGGCCATCCAGGGTTTAGAAACAATGTTGGGTCCATATTGACCATTACCCAACTTTTCGCGCACCTCCACCCGGTCGATATAAACTACATTACCGCCGCCATTTTGCCCGGTGCCGTCAACAATGTTTTCCAGCACCAGATAGAGGCGGGGCAGGAAATTCTGGTTGCCGGTGATGATCTCTCCTTCGAGAATTGACCACTGGGGTGCACCATTTTGAGGGGTGGGCGATTTAAAGGCATAAGCGGAAATAACCTCACCGGTGCCGGGATCAACAAAACCGTAGATGTTATCGGGCCAGGAGCCGGGACCGGTCAACCAATCGCCGGTTTTGGCTACCAGTCCATAGGGATGCCCACTGATACGCGGTCCCTTTAGTTCTTGGGGAATCAGGTAGCGTATAGAAATTTGATAGGCCGTGTTCGGTTTAACAGCGGGGGGTTGTTTCAGAAAACCCAAGAACATCCCCGGATTCCACTGCCAGATCAGCGCCATTGAAACATCGCTGCCGGGATAGGCAGAGTCCATACTCAGACTCGAATAGGGCACATACTGGGCGTGCCTTTCCGGTAGGGGCGAATCCCAGGGATTCCAGGCGGAGGTGAAAATACCCCAGTGGGAAAGCCAGGTACGGAAAAGCTGCAAGCCGTTGGCCTGGAACGCCTGAAATTTCGGCTCATTCGATACGGTTGGACTGTTCCAATCAAGCTCCCCAAAAGTGAGGTTGTACCCCAGGCCCAAAAACGGTTCGCCGTTTTCAAACTCAAAGTAACGCGAGTCTTGAGGACTAATCCTGATAAATCCTTTGTCGGTCGAAGCCGCCACACTAAAGGTTTGCGGTAGCGTTTCAGTTCTGCCGCTTGCATCCTGGGCGATGAGTTTATACTGCCACGTCCCGGTTTGATTGGGACTAAAACGAACTTTCCAGGCAAAACGATCGGTGGGATATATCCAATCCCGATTGTCTTTGATCGTATGCTCGAACTCTTGATAGTAGAAAGCCGGTTGGGTGTAAACCGTTTGCCAGTTATCTGGGGTAAATAGGGCATTGACCGTGATGCCCAAACCAGGCTCAAGACCGGAGGGTGGATTAGGGTCATAGGGGAGCTGTAAATTTTTGGCTGTTGTTGTGACATTGAAGGTGAGTTCAAGTTTCTGGTAGGTCGGAATTTGGCTGTTAGGATAGCTGTTTAGATTGGTGGTGACAGGCCCAATTTCCACCCCGATTGTGGCTTGGCTTTTGATGATAACCGGCAGAAACATGCTAGATGAACCATCTGGTTCTTCTTGGGCGGGAACGGCCTGGGGTATAAGCAGTAAACAGAAAAAAAGGGTAAACCAAAGGCAAAACAAAAGTTGCAACCTCTTGAATCGCCGGGCTGAGTCGATGGTGTTTTGCATGGGAAACATCCTTCCCGATGATCGGTCAACCTTTCGGTTTACTTGAGTAGCGCGGGTAAATGGGTCGGCTGACCATTAACCAGCAATGATACATTCGTTGAAAATTTTCAATGCCGGGCGATGAAATACTTACTGGTTTTGCCAGATATAACCTCGATACGCTTTGATGGCTTCAGCTAACTTATGAACGTAAAATAGGTCCCCGGCTTCAAGCCATGAAATGTCGGCATATTTTGAGAGTTTATCAGGAGTTTCTTGTTGAATCAAAGCTTTAGCCATAAAAATTTGGAAGGAGTCAATCGGATGGCTGAGACCATGTTCCATACCCAGGGTGTTTTCGGCAAAAGCGGCATACCAGTGCGGAAAATAGGCTTCGACTTTTTTGGCATAAATTTCGGCATCTGCTTTGGCGTATTGGGCCAGGAAACGGGCCAATTCAGGGACCATATCGCGGTAGCCGGTGAGATGAGCAGATGTGAGTTGAGTAAAATCTTTGGTGTTTTCCTCTTTCATATAGCCTGAATGGTCATATAAGTAAACTTCATGCTGGTCAAGAATGGCAACCTGGCGAGCATCATCATAAGGCCCGGTCCAGTTGTAGTTAAAGATATAACCTCGCCAGTGCCCGGCAGTATAGCGGGGTTGCCAGTTTGGTTGAGCAGGTAACTTTACCAGGTTGGCAGAATAAAGGTAACGAGGGTATTGGGCCATACCCAGCCTTAAAACAGCCGCCTTGGCCAGCAGCGCTCTCCCCAAATCTTCAGCCGGTTGATCACCAGCTTGGGCCGCTAATTTGACATAGCCCACCAGTCCGGCAAAGTGCCGGTTGGCATTGACAACAGCAATGCGCCGGTCTTGATAGCCGTAAAACCAGTAGAAGGTAGCCCAATCTTGTTCATGCATATCTCGACTGAGGGCTGTTTTGGCTTTGGGCCAAAAGTTGGCCGGCAGAGCTTCTTGAACTAGGTCATAATACCGGGCCAGGGCATAGAAGCTGTATAGGGGGACATTTTTTAGGAAAACATCCTGGCGGGTATCTTCAGCGGTTGCATCTTTGTTCCAAGACCAAAACGTATCGATGCCATAGTATGAAAATGGCCCACGAATCGTACCGGTGGTTAAGTTAAGATTGAAGACATCTTCAGGCGGATAGGTAGACCGTTCTGATTTAATATAGTTGATGAAGTTGTTTTTAAGCGAGCCGGCTGGAAGTGTATCGGCTATTTCAACCAGGTGATAGAGGACATCGGCCGGGTTAGCCCAATACAGATCGCCACGATTAAGATTCATCGGCGCTTTATCCATAAAAATCCAGGGAGCAAAATGCCCTTTAGCAATCATCTTTTGGGTTTCCGCTTCAAGCGCCTGGGTCAACTCAGCCGGAACTTGGTTACCTTCTAGTTGTCTTTTTACATTCGTATAGTTTCTTAAGCCGGTTACACTCCAGCTATATTGGGTTGTGTTTTCAATCCCCAGAATTGGCCCAAATTCAGTCGGCAGGTTGGCGTTAACTACAGCGCCAGAGAAGGTAACTCCTAGCGTGTCTTTAACCAAACCCAGCATCGGCGGGATCGGCGCAAACGAAGTCCCGCCAGAGCAAACATTCAAAAAAGAAATATTCTCGGTGATGGTTGCGGTATCTGATCCCCGGTTATAAGCATAAGTTTCACTGGCGCTGACCGGATATGAACAAAGGTGAGCAGCCCACCATTGGGCTTTTTGCGCCACCGAAGCGGGCAGGCCGCCAGCCCAGCCTTCTGTTTGGATAACATTTGGGTTATCTCGCCCCAACAGAGGCAATAAGCTAACATAACCTGA
>CAZUNT010000025.1:4784-22241 GCA_964622215.1 uncultured Caldilineaceae bacterium | reverse complement strand
TCTACCGCAAAGGAGAGATCAATCCCGCCTTGATTGGTATGTTTGATGCTGTTTGGCTGGTTTTGAAAGACCATTAGCAGGGGCGCATCGGCTCGATAAGCTTCTTGGACCGGCAGAGATGAGGCATCCCACCCGGAACCGGTATAAGACAAGGGGGTTTTTGTTTCTAAAAAGTGGCTGTTATTGCCATACCACACCAGCAGCCAATTTGAATTTAATGAGCTAAGAGAAGTTCCGGCCGTGTTCAAGGCTTGAACCGTAATACCGCTACTGGTTGGAAAAGCGACATATTTTGGATATGAAGGTCTTGAGGTATCCCTTACTTCAGTTTCCCCATAATCGTTAGTAAAGAATTCATTACCGGCCACATCGCCGGATAGAAGTTGCAACGTATTGGCTTGTGTTTGGATTAATATGGCGGGCGAAGTGCGGGTTACCCACACTTTTAGCGGTGAAGCCGCACCATAGGTAAAAGTCAGTTCATTGTAGGCCCAGTCGGTAACTTCGTTGGAAAGAGTTGCGGTTGAATAGCCCGGAACAGTTATTGAACCTATCTCAATCCCTATGGGTCCCAGAATATTACGCCAACCGGCATTGGCCACCCCGCCCCGCAGGGAAAGCATCGGCCAGCTTCTATCTGTTTCGACGATGGGGCCAAGCCCGGCCACATAGCCCCACTGGCTTCTTTTCATACCAATAGACGACTGTTGCCAGGATAGGGGATCAGGTTCCTGGGCCAAAACAGGTTCAAAATTACTTAAGCCAAGAACCAGGGTCAGGATAATAACTTGAGCTAAAACCGATATAAATCTCTTCATTTTTCTTCTCCTGCGCTTAGGGTTGAGCCGACCGAGCGATCAGTTCATGAAAACTAATATGGTAGATCATCCCCTCAACAACTGAAGCGGCATTACCACCCCCGCCTTGCGTGTTGGTGCTCATCTGCTCATTGGTGTGTCCGGCCGGAATGTGGGTCCATCTTTTGGTATCCAGGTTAAAAGCTCCGGTATAATGGGCATTGCCTTCCTGGGTGTGCAGGGTTAAGACGGTGTTGCCGGTGCAGGTCACGTTAAAGGTTTCATCGCCGTTGCCATACCCGGCATTTGTGCCATCATTAAGCAGGTCCACCACTAGCCGGGCGTTTACATCCAGCCGGCCCCAGCCCGAGCTATAATCCGTAGATGGTTTAGGGGCTGGGATAATCAGGTATCCATCTCGATCAACACAGGGGGGCGCCGGTGATACATGCATCGATTGTTCTGGATAGTAAATAACGGCGGGCATTTCTTGTCCGGTTGCTTCATCAAGAACAACCATAGTTTTTTCATAATTGCCAGGGTGGGCGGCGTAATCGGCCAGGACGGCCTGTTGGGCCGCCGCATCTGCCACTAATCTTGCATCGCTAACCCCCAAGGCGCTTCTGCCCGTTGGCAAGATGTAAACTTTGCCTTGATAGACGATTGGCCAATAATCCCTAAAAGACATGCCAGGGATTTGGGCGCTTTGCCAGGCCAGGGTGCCATTACTGGTGTTAAGCGCATATGCCCGCATATTCATAGCCCCAAAATAAACGCGACCATTATTTGCTGCGGCGGTTTGAAGAATAGGCGAATCAACATTAAATTGCCAGAGGGTGGCCCCTGAATCTGGACTCAGGGCATAAAAGATCCCATTTCTGCCGCCCAGGAATATTTTGTTCTCGATTATCAGCGGCGCGGTAGAAAAACCGAGTCGTTGACTTAGTTGAGATTTCCAGGCCAGGCTGCCGGTAGAGGCGTCGAGAGCATAGATAGCGCCATCCATAGCTCCAAAAAATATTCTGCCGTTCGCCGCGGCCACGCTGTTGAGGATAGGTGTTCCCACCGGGAAACTCCACACCCTGGCCCCGGTTTTGGCGTTTATGGCGTACATATTGCCCATCTGAGTGCCGATAAAGATTTTACCGGCATAGGCGATGGCTTGAACTTGAGGGTAAACCTTTTCAGGCTGAAAGGGGTATGTCCAGACGACTTGAAAGTTAGCGCCCAATTTTTCCGGAGTATAACCGGTTCGCTGCGGGTCGCGTTGAACCTGGGGCCACTCGGCTGTCGTTATGGTCGTTCCCGATTTGAAAATGAGAGGCAGGAAAATTTGATCAGCAGGCCCTTGAGCCGGAACAGAGTGGGGCAAAGACAGCCAAATCATCACCAGTACGAATAGAAAGTAAAGATTAAGCCAAACAACTTTATTAAGACTGATAAGTTTTGTAATAGCTTTCACCCTATTTTCCTCCCTTTTTGTAAAGTAAAGCGCAGATTTTTTCTAAAAAAAAGGCCCATTTTGCTGTTATTAACGGCAAAATGGGCCTTACTATTACTTCCAAAACTCTTGTTTTAATATTTGGAAGAATGATTAGCTTTACCCACTATTATTCAATTAGTCAGCCCTACCTGAAGCCCTTCAACTCTAGCAGAATTATTCCCGATAAACAATAGAGCTTAAGTACTAGAATAATTTGTGATTATGCTACCCTAAGTTATCCAGAGAAGAAGCACTATGTTTCTAACTTTTTTCTAGCCATTTTCTTATGGGTTTATCACTAATCAATGTTACACTTCGTTCGGATAAGGGCATAAAATGAGGAATAGTATTTGCCTCTTACACCTCCCTGATAAATCACTCAGTGGTTAATTGTACACGAGGTTCTACTGAATGAAAAGAGTTGGACTCTTTATCGTTGGCTTTTTATTCGTTTTTGCTGTTTATTTTTGGGAGGGGAGTACTTCCATTGTCATAGCCCAATCCGGCGGCGTAACTTGGTCTCAACCGGTGATGTTCTCAAACCCCGAAACGAATGCCTTTCCTCCGACAATAATAGCCGATATGGCCGGTAATGTCCATCTCATGTGGAGCCAGACAGCAACCGAGAATCCACCGCCGGGAGAGGGTGACACAATTTTTTATACTCGCTGGGATGGGAAAGAATGGACGCCACCCGCGGATGTGCTCCTATCACCTGACGGCGCAGCGGCGAGTCCGGAATTAGCGATTACACCGGATGGGATGTTGCATGCCATTTGGCAAACAGGCGGCCGTACGGCTAGGGTGTTGTATTCTCATGCGCCGGCCTACCGCGCGGAAGATCCCAAAAGCTGGTCTTATCCCATCTCTTTAGGTTCACCGGCTCTTGATCTATCACTTGCTTTTGCTGCTGATGCGCAAGGCCATTTACATGCCGCCTTTGCCTCTATGGAAACGTTTGATGTTGTTTACCGGCGCTCCGATGACGGGGGTAAAACCTGGCCCGTTTGGGTTGATGTGCCGGGTGGTTTGCGTCTCAGCGATGAGCAAACCTCTTTTCCCCGGTTAACCGTAGATGGAAAAGGACGAGTCCACATGGTCTGGACGGTGATCCCCTGGCCGGGACGCGCTGTGGTTTATGCCCGCTCTGACGATGGGGGTGACACCTGGAATGAGCCGCAGGTGATTGATACTTTTACTCGAAAGGATTATCGGGCAGACTATGGCCCTACCGTAATTGATGTTGAAGCCGTTGGCGATGACGAGATTCATCTCATTTGGGATGGCGCGCCGACCGTAGAACGTAACCATGTTTGGTCGGCGGATGGCGGCAAGACATGGTCCCGGATAAGTATTGTCTTTCCGCAGGTTACTCTAACCGGCCGATCAGGTTGGAATGATATGGAGGAAGATAGCCTGGGTAACCTCCACGCTGTCAGTATCCAGCCCAATGACCCACCCCTTCATGCCAGTTGGAATGGCGCTGCTTGGTCTACCCCTGATCTAATTCCGGCCAGTGGTCCGAAAGAGTGGTTGCGTATAGCCATTAGCCAAGGAAACCAAATTATGGTAATCTGGACCGATAAAACGGATGATCCTTATACTAACTGGTATGTGCTGGGCCAAATTGACGCCCCGGAATTGGCGACCCAACCTTTGCCTGTGCCTACACCTCTGCCGACAGCTACTCCCCTGCCGCCTACACCCACCTCTGTCTATTATAGGCCAACCCCGCCGCCCTTTACAGTAAGTTTACCTGAAGATGTTTTAACCCAATCATCCCTGCAAGTTAACCCTGCCTTTGGGGCGTTTGTGGGGGTGATGGCCACTATGTTGCTAATAGGTGTTGCTTTTGTCGTAAATTTTGGCAAAGAGCAATGGCGGCGAAAGGATTAAGCATGAGTGTATTTGTTGATTTTAAGGAACTGATGACCTATCGTGAATTGTTGTGGATATGGTCGTTACGAGACATTACCGCGCGGTATAAACAATCACTCTTTGGTTTAGCCTGGGCCATCTTTCAACCCCTGGCTCTCACGGCTGTTTTTGTGGTGGCTTTTTCTTACTTTGTGCGGTTACCTTCGGATGGGCTGCCTTATCCTCTTTTTGTTTATACGGCTATGCTGCCCTGGAGTTTCTTTGTCCGCTCTTTGAATTTTGGCGTTTCCAGCATCATTCTAAACATGAATCTGGTCACCAAAATCTACTTTCCACGGGTTATTTTTCCATTGGCCAGTGTGGCTATTAGTTTTGTTGACTTTCTTTGCGGCTTGCTGGTGCTCATTGGGTTGATAGTTTATTATCAGGCGCCGTTAAGCCCAGCCCTGGCGATACTCCCCCTCTTATTCCTGATTCAAATTATTCTTATGACCGGTATCGCCCTGGGCGGCGCGGCCCTCAATGTATTCTTCCGTGATGTAGGCCAGATGATACCGCTCTTGTTACAGGTTTGGATGTATGCCTGCCCGATAGTTTATCCGGTTTCAAGCGTACCTGAGTGGCTACGTCCCTGGTACATGTTAAACCCTATGGCGGTCATCATTCATGGCTACCGTGAAGCGATGCTAAAGGGACAATTCCCGGATTGGTCTGAAGTGGGTCTGGCCGCCGGAATTTCACTCATCATCTTTATCAGTGGGTATTACACCTTTAAGCGTTTGGAGGACCAATTTGCCGACATCATTTGAAAAGGATGTAACTGTAAGCTTCGAGGATGTGTCCAAGCGCTATCGACTTGGGGCAGGCCAGGACAGTTTACGCGGTCTGGTTGGCTCATTGGTGAGCCGGTTTAAAGGCCGTGAACAACAGGCTGATAGCGGTCAGGGCCATTTTTGGGCCTTAAAGGATCTTAGTTTCGTGGTGCGGAGTGGCGAAACTCTGGGCTTGGTGGGGCCAAATGGCGCGGGCAAAACAACAACACTCAAGCTGCTTTCTAAGGTGACTCGCCCTACCAGTGGTAACATTACCTTAACCGGCCATTTTTCTTCCCTGATTGAGTTAGGAGCCGGCTTTCACCCCGATCTGACGGGGCGTGAGAATGTTTTTCTGAATGGGGTTATTCTTGGCTTAACCCAACGCCAGGTTCAAGAGCGGTATAATGATATTGTCGCTTTTGCCGAGTTGGAACGGTTTATGGATATGCCGGTCAAACGTTACTCCTCAGGTATGTATGCCCGTTTAGGGTTTGCCGTTGCCGCTCACGTAGACCCGGACGTGATGATTGTCGACGAAGTTCTGGCTGTGGGCGACGCCAGTTTTCAGCAGAAGTGTTATGATTTTCTGCATGCCTATGTAAAAAGTGGGAAAACCACCATCTTTGTATCGCATAATCTTTACGTAATAGAGCAATTGTGTGACCGGGTTATCTGGCTGGAGCACGGTCAGATGGTAAAACAAGGTACACCGGCGGAAGTGCTGCCGGCTTATCTGGACAGCCAGGAACAGCATATTCTGGCTACTGACCATAAGATTGAATCTTCGGCTGAAAGTTTGGAGATACTTGGCGTAAATTTTGCCGATGTTGAAGGTAACGAAAAAGATACATTTCAAGCAGGCGAGGATATCGTCGTTCAGGTAAAGTATCGAGCTGAATGTCCGGTAGAAAGCCCACATTTTGTTATTTCAACCGCAGATGCCCAGGGTGGCCCGCCGTTGTTCTTGGCCAGTATGCTGGTTGATGGTCAGGCCCCTGCAAAAATCGTAGGAGAGGGGGTACTCAAATGTAAGTTTAAGTCGGTGCCCCTACGACCGAGGGCTTATCAGGTTTGGGGAGAAGTTTGGGGAAATGACCGGGCGCGTTTATTAGTAAACTGGCAAAGATTAGGCGCGTTTCGAGTGGTGGATGGAGTAAACGGGCAGATAGGAGTATTGGGTAAAGGCGCTATCAGGCATCTACGCGCGGACGCTCCTATTAGTGTGCCGTATGAATGGGAGTATTAGGCCAGGGTAAGACTAAAATGCCCAAAGTTAGCGTTATTATCCCTGTTTATAATCTAGCCTCCTTAGTAGGGGCAGCCATCCAGAGTGTCTTAACCCAAACTTATCAAGATTTTGAGATTGTTGTGGTTGATGATGGCTCGGTAGATGATACAGCTACCGTAGTGGCTGCTGTGGGCGACCCTCGAGTTAGATATATTTATCAAACAAATCGAGGTTTAGCCGGCGCCCGTAATACGGGTATCGCCCAGGCTCGCGGGCAGTACATAGCCTTTCTTGATGCTGATGACCTGTTTTTACCCAACAAATTGGCCCAGCAGGTACAAGCTCTGGACAGCCAACCTGAACTGGGTTTGGTAGCCGGCGGATATTTGTTGACAGACAAGGCGGGTCAGCCTTTGGCAGAACGACGGCCCTGGACTTACTCGCCTCAGTTCGACATAAAAACATGGTTGTACGGGTGTCCGTTTGTAGTCCATGCAGTGTTAATACGCCGGGAATGGCTGGTGAGTGTTGATGGCTTTGATCCAGGCTTGCGCCGGAAAGAGGATGTAGACTTGTGGCTCCGCTTGACCTATCGGGGTTGCCGGATGGCCTGGTTGCCAGAGGTGGTGTGTGTCTATCGGATGCACGGGGGACAGATGGTTAGAGATGGACTTAGCCAACAGGAGACAGGTTTAGCCGTGCTGGATAAATTTTTTACTCAACCTGATTTGCCGCCCGATTTGGTTCTGGAGCGCCAGCGTGCTTATGCCTATCAATATTTGGAGGGGGCCTGCCGCCAATATGCGGCCAACCAAGTAGAAGGCGCCCGCCAAAGCCTGGCCAAAGCCATCGAGTTAGAACCGGCTTTAATCAGCGGCGATATGCCCCCCTTATTCTCAGCTCTGGTTTCTTGGGCTATAGACCCCATTATAGGGGATCCTATCACGTTTATAAGTTGTGTACAGGACAATCTGCCGATTTCGGCCTCTTATTTCCACGTCTTTCGAGAACGAATGTTACTTGATGTAGCCATTCGGGCGGCTATCGGTGCTCACCTGGTTGGTAACCATACCATGGCGCGCCGGCATCTGGCTGATGCTCTGCAAAGAGACCCAACTCTGGCTCATCAATCGGAGCTTACAGTTGAACTATTAGTGGATTATGTGCGCAGCCAGCCGCCTGAGCGCCAAACCGAATGTATCGAGGTTTTCTTTGATAATTTACCTCCTGAATTAATGGGTTTGCTTTCCTTCCGCCGTAAAACTCTGGGACGTTTCTATGTGGCTAAAGGATTTGAAGCTCATGCGGCCGGCGTTGTTCAGGATGCGGCCCAAGCTATTTGGCGAGGTGTCCGTTTTGATCCGGCCTGGTTGTGGAATCGAGGGGTCTGGTCAATTATGCTGCGCCCCTGGCTTGGACACTTACGCTGATTGATAAAAAGCCCCAGTTTGTTACAGAGAAGGCAAATGCCGAAAGTTAGTGTCATCATCCCTACTCATAACACGGCCAGACATATTGCCGAAGCGATTGAAAGCGTTCTGGCGCAAACCTATCAGGATTACGAGATTATCGTGGTGGATGATGGCTCTACTGATAACACGCCAGAGGTCATCGCCCCCTACCGAGATCAAATTCGTTATGTGTGGCAAGCCAGCCAGGAGCGAGCGGTGGCCCGCAATCATGGACTACACTTGGCGCAAGGAGAACTGATCGCCTTTTTAGATTCAGATGACATCTGGCTGCCGGATAAGCTGGAACGGCAGGTAGCTGCGCTTGACCGCTATAACCAGGCGGTGCTGGTTTATGGCCCGGCTAAAATTATAGATATTGAGGGACAGCCCAGCCATTTTTGGGGCAGCGCCTATTTATGTGGAGAGCCTGGCGGAGAAATCGAGGTGAACTGCCCAGGCCGGGAAATGCTGTTTGGTTCACCTATTATGCCCTCGGTGGTGTTGGCCCGCCGGGAAGCGTTAGAACAGGCCGGCCCTTTTGATACCGAAGTAATTCCGGCCGAGGATTGGGATATGTGGCTGCGGCTGGCGCAATTAGGCGCTTTTGTGTGGTTGCCCCAGGTGTTAGCTTACTATCGCACCCCCGGCTCGGAGCGCGAACGGCGCCGGCGTATTTCCGATCCAATTTTGGCTCGAACTGTTTTGGTCATCCAGAAAATGGCCACAGCCTACCCTGAAAAATTTCCAGCCGTAGTACGAGACCAGGCTCTGGCCAGTGTTTATGTTGATAGCGCCCTGGCTAGCTATGAGTCAGGCGACACTGAACGCGGTCAAAAAATATTGACTCAGGCAATTCAGCTAGACCCAACCCTGGCCGAACCTGGGCCTATTTTTTTTCGACTGGAGGATTACGCGCGCCGCCTGTTACGAGATACTGGTGATGAAACAAAAGTGATAGTATTTTTAAGCGCCGTGATACACAACTTGCCTTCGGCAGTGCCTGCCTCCCAAAGCAGCGCCCGTTCAATTTTAAGTCGTGTTCACATGGCCGATGCCTTTCGAGCACACGCCAGTGGAGATAAAATAACGCTGCGGCAGTCGTTGTGGTTCGGAGTGCGCTATGACCCCAGGTGGCTGCTGAACCGGGGCGTGTTGTCTATGCTGGTTCGTTCGTTTTGGCAATAATTATTCAGGTTTGAGTCTTACCGGCCTAACAAGGAGAAAAGTATGCCCAAGGTAAGTGTAGTGATTTCCGCCTACAATTCCGCCAAGTATATTCGGGCGACGGTGGAAAGTGTGCTGGCTCAGACATTCAAAGATTACGAACTGATTGTGGTTGATGACGGCTCAACCGATGAGACGGGACAGATTCTCCACGAGTATGAGGGCCGGCTTAGCTATATTTACCAGGAGAATAAAAAATATTCCGGCGCTCGAAACACTGGCATTCGCGCCGCTTCAGGTGAGTACATAGCCTTTCTCGATTCGGATGACCTCTGGCGCCCTGAAAAATTGGAACACCAGGTAGCGGTGATGGACCGGCATCCCCATGTCACCCTGGCGTATTGCCAGGCTGTGTATATTGACCCGCAGGGAAACCCCACCCAGTTTCAGGGTCAAGGGGTTAAAGGGGCCAGCGGGTCAGCCCCGCTTATCTTTGACCCCTTGCCGGAGTTATTTTTTGGAACAATGGTCACAACCTCAACCGCGATGGTGCGGCGCAGTACCTTGCAGGAGGTAGGGCCTTTTGATGATGCCCATATTCATGGCGAGGATTGGGAATTATGGGTACGATTAGCTTCGAAAGGTCCATTTGCTTACCTGCCAGAGCCATTGGCTCAATATCGGATTTATGGTTGGCATAAAATTCTGGCCGTAGAAATTTTGGAGGAGTGGGTAACCGATCAGTTCAGAAGTCTTGATCGGGTCACGGCTGTTTGGCCGGGAGATATTCATGAACGTGACCATTTACGCGCTTTGGGTGCAGCAACGATTTATACCCGCGCGGCCCTTTCCAGTTTTCAAGTTGGCCGGGGAGCGCAAGGACAGGCTTATCTGGCGCAGGCCCTATCGGCCAATCCAGAATTAAGCCATAAGGATAACCTGGTACAACTGGCCGTTGATAGAGCCAAGTTAATTGAGATAGAGACAGGTTCCAATGAACAGGCCACAGCCTTTATCCATACTTTTTTCTCCAACCTGCCCCAGCCCGTAGCGCACTATAGCGGCGCTTACAAGGAAACTCTAGGCTGGCTTTATATTGGCGGCGCTTTTGAGCAGCGTCAGCGGGGTGATAAAACTGCGGTCAAACGTTTGTTGGCGCAGGGCATCGCTCAGTCGCCGGCCTGTCTAAAAAACAGGGGAGTTCTTTCTATCGCCTTGGAGGCATGGCTGGGTAATACGGTCGTGGATAAACTTCGACAGGCTAAAACAATTCTATCCGGTGCGAGGCATTAGGACACAAGGAGAAGAACAATGAGCCATGTTGGATTAAAAACCGAATTGTTTCCTGTATCTATTTCAATAGTGATACCCGTTTACAACAGTGAAGGCTCCCTGGCTGAACTGGTGCGGCAACTGCAATCCCTCCTGCCGTCAATAACAGAAACTTTTGAAATCATTCTGGTCAATGATGGCAGCCGTGATCGTAGTTGGCAGGTGATTAGTGAACTGGTCCAAATATATCCCGGTGTGCGCGGTTTCAATATGATGCGTAACTATGGCCAGCATAATGCCTTACTGTGCGGCATCCGGGCTGCGCAGCATGAAGTGATTGTAACCATGGACGATGACTTGCAACACCCTCCCACCGAAATCCCCAAACTACTCGCCAAGCTGGCTGAGGGCGATGACGTGGTTTATGGCGTGCCGGGCGTGCTGCCTCATTCCTGGTGGCGTAATCTGTTTTCTAAATTTACCAAACGAGCTATGGCCAATGCTATGGGCATCCGTAATATTCGAGATATCAGCGCCTTTAGGGCCTTCAGAACCGATTTGCGCCAGGCTTTTGTGAATTATCAAAGCCCCAACTTGCTGCTTGACGTGCTGTTATCCTGGGGCACAACCCGATTTGGGGCAGTTGAAGTCAATCACCGGCCGCGTGAAATTGGGAAATCTAATTACAATTTTATCAAACTTTTTAACCAGGCTATGTTGATCTTCACCGGTTTCAGCACCACTCCCCTCCGTTTAGCCAGTTTTGTTGGTTTTGCCTTTACCATTTTTGGGATGCTGGTGTTTATGTATGTCTTGGCTCTGTACTTTTTAAGGGGCAGCTTGCCCGGATTTCCCTTTCTGGCTTCTATTATCTCTCTGTTCAGTGGCGCGCAGTTATTTGCCCTGGGTATTATGGGTGAATATCTGGCCCGTATGTTCAATCGTAGTATGGAACGACCTACTTACGTGGTCAAAGAGACAACCAGACCTTCAATTGAGTCAACGAGTGATGGCAGTAAGGCCGGCCAACCAGGCGCAGGCCATACGCTGGCGACTTTATTCCAGGAAAATCTGGCCACAGATCACACCTTAACTGTGGAGCGCCTTTAATTATGTCCGGCCAATCCATTCTGAAACTCCGCCCGGATGTAACCATCATCCCTTTAGCGGTTGAACACGCCGCCAAGATGTACTGCTGGATGGGCGATCCGGTGGTGGCCCATAACCTGGGTTTGCGCAGTGAACCCTCGTTAGAAAAAACAATAAGTTGGATAACCTATGCCCTGCAAGACCCGCTGATCCAGCCTTTGGCAGTATTGTTGAGTGGACAGCATGTGGGCAATGTGATTTTGGACCGGATTGATACCTATCTGGCTACAGCCCGGATGTCGGTTTATATTGGCGAGTCCTCGGCCAGAGGGGCCGGGGTTGGCCTGACCGCCGTTTACCTGGCCCTGGCCGAAGGTTTTAAGAACTTAAATCTGTATAAAATATGGCTAACGGTTCATACCCGTAATTTCCCCGCTATTAACGTCTACAGCCGGCTAGGCTTTGTCCTAGAGGGAATTTTGCGCGGCGAATTCTGGCTCGATGGACAACGAGTCGATGTTTTATATATGGGTCTTTTGCACACCGATTTCAAGCAATTGGTCATAGATCCGCCCATCAGCCAGTTAAAAAATAACCCTTCGGCGTAGATTGATGATACGCCGAACTCTTTTCCGCCCCTCCTTCGTAAATAGACCGCTGACGGCTGACGACAGACCGCCGCAAGAATTTTCGTCATTGGTGGTGTGCCATCAGGCTCGTGACGACTCCTCTTTTTTTCTAACTATTTTCATAGGCTCTCCTTACTAGATTCCCATTATTTTGAGCTTAAATTAGAGTGCCCAAACTGATGGTCTATCTACTGCCTTCTTAGGAGAGAATAAAGTTGAAATGTGTTATCCTTCAGCCATCTTACATTCCCTGGCGAGGCTATTTCCACCAAATTTACAAAGCTGACACTTTTGTGTTTTATGATGATGTTCAATACGACAAACACGGCTGGCGTAATCGTAACCGGGTGAAAACCCCACAAGGCAGTCAGTGGTTAACGATACCCGTTTTCACCAAAGGCGCTGTAACAGAAAAAATTTCCGTCAATGAAATTCGTATAAATGGGTCTGAAAAATGGAATCAGAAACATTGGGCTACCCTAAAACAGGTTTATAACAAAGCTCCTTATTTCCAGCACTATACACCCCTACTAGAACAGTTTTATAACAGCCCCCCAGAATTACTGGCTGATTTTACCATTGATCTGACCATAGCTCTGGCGCGAGAATTGGGCATAACCCATACCCGGTTTATTCGCTCTTCTAGTTTGAATGTGGTGGGTTCCAAAACTGACCGCTTGATTAACATCCTCCAGACTTTGGGAGCTACCCATTATATTAGCGGCCCTTCTGCCCGGGATTATATTGAGGAAGAAAAATTTCAGGCGGCCGAGATTAGCCTGGAATACATAGTCTATGATTATCCAGAATATAACCAGCTTTACCCGCCCTTCGACCCGCAGGTTTCAATCCTGGATTTATTGTTTATGACCGGGCCGCAAGCGCCGCGTTATATTTGGGGTAATTCACGCTCGCCTGAGTAATGGCGTAAAGCCCGTTTTGAGATGGGGATGGCCTATGCCGGCACTTTTAAGAAATAAGAAAGTTTTGTTCTGGTTCAAACTTGCTGTTAGCCTGGGGTTGTTTGTTTACCTCTTGGGGATGATTGATTGGGCCAGAGCGGCTATGCTGATTAGGCAGGCCGACAAATTTATGCTGCTGCTGGGGCCGTTTTGTTTACTGGTTGGCCTGGTAATCGCTTCATTTCGCTGGCAACTTACCCTGATCGACAGTGGTATAAAGTTTCCTTATGGACAGGCTTTCAAAGGATATTTACTTGGCATATTCTATGGCATCTTTCTGCCCGGTGTAATCGGCGGTGATGTGATTAGAATTGGCTTATGCGCCAAACAAACAAAATGTCAACTGGGCACGGCCACAGCCAGTGTTTTTTTGGAGCGACTGGCCGGCGTGTTTGCCCTGTTGAGTTTCATTCTTCTGGCATTTCTGTTTTTTCCGGCTACTTTATCAACCTGGCTAGCTTTTGGTTCAACCTCTTCCATTACTATGCCGAGCCTCATCGGGGTCACGGCAATGGTCATTGGGTTGTCGGGCCGCCGTATCTGGGTGAACTGGCTGCCCCAGCAGAGCGAGCAGTGGCTGTGGCGTTTTGCCCGTTCGGGCCTGCAGATGCTTGCCTCAGTCAAAACGCCAACCTTGATCGGGGTGTTGGTCCTTTCGGCTCTGTATCAGTCGGCTGATATCGTGGTGACTTTTCTGTTTTCGCAGGCAATGGGTCTGTCCGTGCCGTTAACGGCCTATTTTGTGGTCGTTCCTTTGGTATACCTGGCTACCGTATTGCCTATTTCGCTCGGAGGGCTGGGCGTCCGCGAAGGAACGCTGGTCTTTCTTTTAGCCCAATTTGGCGTGGTTACTTCAGATGCGGTCACGCTGTCGTTTCTGCTCTACTTAAATTATGTGGTTATTGGGGGCCTGGGTGGATTGGTCCAGTTGATTGAAACATTGGCTCGCCCAAAAACAGATGAGCGCACCTTGATAGAGGTTCATCCAGTGACTAGCCCTAACCAAATGGGGAGGAACTGAGTTGGCTCAAGACAACAAGGCTTATGGCTCCGTAATAAGCGCCCACATGATTCCCTTTAACCGGCCAACCATTGTGGGTAAAGAATTGTATTACATCTCGCAGGCTATTCACAACGGCTTTTCGGCGGGTGATGCGGCCTTTACCAAAAAATGTCATGCCCTCCTGGAGCAGGCTCTGGGCGTACCCAAAGTGCTGCTCACCACGTCTTGCACCGATGCCCTGGAGATGACGGCGCTTTTGTTAAACATTCAGCCTGGGGATGAGGTCATTGTACCCTCTTTTACGTTTGTGAGTACGGTTAACGCTTTTGTGCTGCGAGGCGCTAAACCGGTGTTTATCGATATTCGCCCCGATACCCTCAACATGGACGAAAACCGGCTGGAACGTTTGGTGACTCGCCATACCCGGGCCATTGTGCCGGTGCATTATGCCGGGGTAGGCTGTGAAATGGATACCATCGGCGAAATTGCCGCCCGGTACAATATCCCCATCGTTGAGGATAATGCGCACGGGCTATTTGGCAAATATAAAGGGCGCTACCTGGGCACCTTTGGCGCGTTTGCCACCCAAAGTTTCCACGAAACAAAAAACTTTATCTGCGGCGAGGGGGGCGCTTTAATTATTAATGACCCCCACTATGTTGAACGGGCCGAAATCATCCGGGAGAAAGGCACCAATCGGAGCCGCTTCTACCGGGGACAGGTAGATAAATACACCTGGGTAGATATTGGCTCCAGTTTTCTGCCCTCAGATATCCTGGCTGCTTTTTTATATGCTCAACTGGAAGCCCGCCAGGAGATTCAAACCAAACGACGCCAGGTGTGGGAATACTACGATCAAAATCTGCGAGGGTGGGCTGAAGAGAATAGGGTGCGCTTGCCGCTTGTGCCTGCCTATTGTGAACAGTCGTACCACATGTTCTACCTGCTGCTGCCCTCACTGGAATACCGCCAGGCTTTAATTGATCACTTAAAGGCGCAGGACATCCTGAGTGTTTTTCATTACTTGCCGTTGCATCTGTCCGATATGGGACGGCAGTTTGGGGGTCAAGAAGGCGACTGCCCAGTGACCGAAGATATCAGCGACCGCTTGCTCCGCTTGCCGTTTTACAACGAATTGGCCGAGACTGACCAATATCGAGTTGTGACGGCTATCAAGGGATTTAAGGTGGTTTGAAATTTACAAAACTAAAGATCAAAAAATCTTAGTTTCTCTGGGGGAGGGTTATTATGAACAAACAAAGACTTCTCAATGTACTCCTTTTAGTGGCGCTGGTGTTGAATCTGACACCCGTATCTATTCAGGCTGCGCCCGCGGCGGCCCCGATGTCACAGGCCACAACATTGCCTGAACCGGTGGTAGCCATCCACGTTTCTGAGTTAACCCAGGCATTAGAAACTATGCCGGCTACATCGCCCACTCCCACCGGCTCCGGCACGACTGGGTTTCAGTGGTGGATTACGGCCTGGCGTTACTTTGTGATGGCAGAGTCGTTGAAGGAAGCGCTGCGTTCCGATGGAACCCCCTTTGTTGAAGTGAGCGATGCTAATATCAGGAATGGCCAATTGCTCAATGCCGATGGCACACCTCGCTACCCCATTATGATTAGCCTGGCTACGGAGGCGATTAGCGATGATGAAATTGCTCCGCTGCGGGCTTATGTGGCCGCAGGTGGATTTTTATTTGCCGGTTCGTCGGCCTTTACCCGTAACCCCAATGGTACTACCCGCACGGATTTTGCCCTGGCCGCTGAAATGGGCCTGCATATGGTCAACCCGAACCTTCAGAACTGGTATCAGAACACCACTTTTAGCAAAGTTAGCAATCACCGCCTGGTTTCCCACATTCCAACGGGTAATTTAACCTGGTACTTGCCGCTCACCTCTGAAGAGAATATATTTATCTCACCCGGCCATTATGCCTGGCGAGTTTCCGCCAGCGGGGCCGAAGTTATTGCCAATGGCAGTAACGGACCACTGCTTGCCACTCAATCTTACGGTAATGGGCGCTTTATTTACTACGGGCTGATGCAGCCCCTCATCGGCCACGATGGCTATGATGTGGGTATGTATACCTACTTAATCTTTCGTCAAGCCATTGAATGGGCTTTTGAAACGGTCAAATCACCCCTCATCAAGCTTAGCCCCTGGCAATATCCCTACGATGCCGGCTTTGTGGCTCGTTATGACCTTGAGAATTATGCTGATCGTATCAGCGCAATTGAGTCTTCGGCCCAATTTGAACATTCTATTGGGGTTAAAGGGGATTACTATTTTACAACCGGGGTGCTTCGGGCAGGTTCCGTAGATACCCAGTTGACCGAACCCCAAAAAGCCAATGCGGTGGCCGGGCTACGCCGGGCCGTTTCGCTTTATGGGGCAACCATTGGTTCGCATAATGGTGGGCTGGGGCTACCCGGTGTTTCAAACCCAAATGCCTATGACTATTGGCATTGGGGACCTGACGAGGTTTTGGATAATGCGCCGGCCGGTTATGCCAGTGGCCGAGATTACGCTTATACTTCAGTTTATACTTCCTTTTTAGATATTGAAGGGTGGCTGACAGGGTTAGACAACGGACGTCTTGGTTGTGGGGCCGCTAACAATTGCCCGCGTATTTGGGTGTCGCCCCGTTTTGCTTCAACTCGCGAAGCCTCCTACCAAATTTTGGAGCAGTTGGGGGTAAAAACGGTGGGCGAGCAAAAACTCGGTTTCTTACCCCATTGGACGGTATCAACCCAAACGAATGGACAGCGTTATTCCCATCTGACTCTGCCGGTAAGCGAGTGGTATGTCGGCAACACTATTGCCCAATCCCTTGACTACCATACAATTCAATCGGTTGATGAGGTTGTGGATTTTTATTACAGCTTGGGTGGTTTGATTAACATATACGGCCACAATGTGGGTAATGATGGCTCGGTACACCAAGAATACCTGACCCGCAGCATGTCAAAACCCAGAGTCTGGTCTACCAATGCGGTAGGGATATATGACTGGTGGGTAGCTCGTTCGGCGGTGCAAGTGAGTCCGGTCTACACCCTATCGGGAGGAATCAACATCGCTCAAGCCACCGTGACAGGTGCAACTAACCCTGAGACGGCTATAGAATTTGTTCTGCCGAATTGGTCAGCCTGGGGAGTGACCGATGTACAGGTGTTTTTGGATGGAGTGCTCGCCAGCTCGTCTGATTATCGAACAACCAGTAGTGGATTGAAAGTTCGTGCTGGCACCACTACTTCTAATGTAGAAGTGCGTTACCGGCAGGCCGCGCCTATCCCAACCCCGGGGGTTTGTTTGGGCGAAGAAACCGGATCATTTAATATCGGGAGCGTATCGGGCTGGAGTTATCGGTACGGTTTAACAATAACAAATGGGAATAGCGTCTTACCGGCCGGTTACACAGTTAAGGTAGAGCTTGACACGACCAGCCTGATTAGCGCCGATAAACTACGCCCCGATGGCAATGATTTGCGGGTCATCTGGGTTAATGGTTCACAGTTGGTTGAGTTAGACCGGGTGGCCGAGACAGCTTTCAACAGCGCGAACACCGAAATCTGGTTCAAAACCCAGGCAGCCATAGCGGCGAACAGTACGGATGGAAGTTACTTCCTATACTACGGCAACCCGGCGGCGGGAGCGGCTCCGGCTGACCGGGCGAATGTGTA
>CAZUNT010000025.1:0-4684 GCA_964622215.1 uncultured Caldilineaceae bacterium | reverse complement strand
CGACCAATACCCCGCTGCCAACCGATACGGCCACGCCAACGGCCACCAACACCCCACTCGCCGATCTAATCTTCGTTGATGGCTTCGAATCTGGCAGTTTAGCGGCCTGGTCGGCCAACCGAACTGACAGTGGTGATTTAAGTGTATCTCCTGCGGCTGCGCTCGTTGGCACTAATGGCTTGCAAGCTGTTCTGGATGATAATAACGCCATCTATGTTACCGATAATAGCCCGCTAGCCGAGCCGCGTTATCGGGCGCGTTTCTACTTTGACCCAAATTCAATCGTTATGACCAGCGGCAACAGCCACTACATCTTTTACGGCTACACCGGCGCTTCTACTGTAGTGATGCGGCTTGAGTTTCGCTTTTCGCAAGGAAATTACCAGGTGCGGGCTAATGTACGTAATGATGCCAGTACCTGGAGTAATACCAACTGGTTCACCATTAGTGATACCATCCACTTTATCGAGTTTGACTGGCAGGCGGCAACAGCAGCCGGGGCCAATAATGGTGTTTTAACCTTGTGGATTGATGGTCAGCAGCAGGCTAACTTGACCGGGATTGATAATGATACCAGGCGAATTGATATGGCCCGGCTGGGCGCTATCGCCGGGGTCGACTCAGGGACCCGGGGAACTTACTACTTTGATGCTTTTGAGTCGCGCCGGCAAACGTACATAGGACCAGAATCCGGTATTCAAATCGTTACCACGCCGTCTCTGCCGGAAAACTTAGAAAACTTACCGGTAAAAATCTATTTGCCGGTAATTATTGCCTCTGGAAATGTCCAGGAGAGTGGGGGTGTTGCTCCTGATTTAATCGTCGAAAGCATTAGCGTTACCGGCAACACTATCAATGCAGTTATTGGGAATCAAGGGGATATACCCATACCGGCTGACACCCCCTTCTGGGTGGATTTATATGTGAATCCCAACCCTGCCCCCACCGGCGTTAACCAGCTTTGGAGTGATGGTCGATCTACTCATGGTATTGTCTGGGGGATAACTACCCCCGCGTTGCCCCTGGAACCGGGCGAAACCATTAACCTGACCCTGGGGGATGCCTATAACTGGCCCTCGCTTTCTAATTTCTCCGGTACGCTTCCTGCCGGTACCGTCCTCTATGGGCAGGTTGATTCGGCCAATACGAATACCAACTATGGGGGTGTGTTAGAGAAACACGAGATAGAGGGTACGGCTTACAACAATATCAGTGCTTTTGTCCTTCCATCAGCCTTTAATCTAACCGGACCGGGACTTTCTTCGGATCCCGCCTCGACC
This sequence comes from uncultured Caldilineaceae bacterium, assembly GCA_964622215.1. Lineage (GTDB taxonomy): Bacteria > Chloroflexota > Anaerolineae > 4572-78 > J111 > DSQQ01. The sequence goes on along the minus strand of CAZUNT010000025.1, from coordinate 3,404 downwards.
TCAGCCGAGTATCTGCCGGCTCGACCGTAGAACCGACCAGGCATTGGAAAGATGTAACTTTGAGAGGATTTTATGCTTTTAGAGGATCAAAAACGAACCCTCCCCAACCTGCTTATCCGTCCTATTCGATTTCAAGCCAGTACATACGCTTTGATTTTCATAATTATCCTGCTGGTGGGGCTGCAAGTTTATCATATCCAATTACAACCCTATCCATCTCAATGGGATGATAGCGTTTATGCGACCCATACTTATGATTGGTTGAAGTTTATCAGCGGGGCCAGGGATATCTTCCGGGGGATTTTTTGGGGAGCTATTTATGCGCTTCCCCACCATTTGCCGCCGATGGTTTTTGTCACCAGCCTGGTGGGGGGATTGTGGGGGGGCACACTCGCGGCCATGCGGCTGGCTCATCTGGTTTGGTTTGGAGTTATGCTGGCAGCAGTCTACGGCACAGGCCGGAGGTTGGGTGGCGGCTGGGCCGGGGTTTTAAGCGCCGTGATGGTGGGTACGACTTCTCTCATTTTTTATTGGGGCAAGATGATTATGGGCGAACCCTCTCTATTCGCCGCCGTAGCTTTGACCCTGTTCTGTTTGGTTTGGGGGGGGGATAAACCGGCCTTATGGCGAGGCGCGATTATCGGGGGTGTTCTGGGATTTGGCATGTTGACGAAACAACACTTTCCGGTGTTTGTCATTGGCCCGCTGGGGGTTTGGGTGCTCTGGCTGGGGGTTCAGTGCCTGCGTGGTCAAAAGAAATGGAAAGATGTTATCCTGGCCTTGTTGATGGTCTTTGTAATGGCCGTCATAACCGCCGGTCCGTGGTATTTGATCAGTTGGAGAGATATGTTGACCTATGCCACTCAGCCGGAATTTCCGTTGCATACGTTGGGGCCAAATGTCTCCTGGTATACCATCAGTACATATTTTGATATATTGTTCAGCCAGTTAGGCTGGCCGGCCGTGATCCTGCTTTTTATGGGTTTGGGATGGACCGGCTACTGTTTGGTCCGCACCGGAACGAATTTGTTCAACGATTGGAAGACCGCCAGTCTGTTATTATTGTTAGTGAGCGTTTTGGTAGGATTGATTGTTGTTATCAGGCTGAGAAATATTAATACCAGGTTTTTTGTGCCGGCGCTGATACCCTGGGGCATTTTGAGTGGGGTAGCTTTGAACAATCTTTGGCAGCAGCGCCGGACAGCGGTACGTATAGTGATAGCCATCGTTGTTGTCTTACACCTGGGTTTTGGGTGGAGTTTAAGTTTTGGCCCTGAGTTGCCCCGTTATCTGACATTTTTTCCACAAACCTCTGATTTAAGACCCGCAAATATGGAATTGCTTCTAAAAACCTTCGGTATTCTCGAACTGCATTTACCGGCTTCGAGCCAGGAAAGATTTTGGGTAGTGGGTGATTATCACAACTTTAACCAGCCCACAGCAGTTAACTTGGTCAGGGAGCGTGGATATGAGTGGCAAGTCCAGGAATTGCATCATTGGAACGACCCCGAAACCGAAGTGAAAGTGATTGTGGACCGGGTTAATCAAGGAGAGTGGGTGGCAGTGTATCGGGAAGCGCGGCAGTTTTATGCAGAGGGTGAAGAATTGGTTAGCCGGTTTGATAATGATATTTTGGAATTGTTACAGGCCAATCCGGAATCTTTTGATCTGGTGGCCCAAATGAATTCAACCATAGATACCGGCCAGGTTTGGATTTTCAAAAAGAAACTGTAACCTACCTCTGGTAAGCGTAACCGGGTTTCAAAACTTCTTTTATGAGGGATTATGGCAAAAGTCAGCGTTGTTATTCCCACTTACAATAGAGCCGATTTGGTGGGTAATGCTATCCAAAGTGTGCTTGACCAAACCTATACCGACTGGGAGTTAATTGTTGTTGATGATGGCTCGCAGGATAATACCCGTGATGTCGTGGCCGCTTATGCTGACCCTCGAATTTGTTACATTTATCAAAATAACAAGAAGCTGCCTGGTGCTCGAAATACCGGGATTCAAGCCAGCACGAGTGAATATGTCGCCTTTCTTGATTCCGATGACGCTTTCCTACCGGACAGGCTGCAGCGGCAAGTAACTGTATTGGATCGAGACCCTGATCTCGGATTGGTGGCTTCTGGTTGGATGGAGATCAACCAAGAAGGTGAACCAAGACGAACAGTCCAGCCCTGGCAGCTAAAATCAGGGCTGACTCTAACGGACTTACTTTACAACTGCCCCTTTCCACCTTCCGCCGCCATGGTGCGACGCCATTGGCTGATCCGGGTAGGCCTTTTTGACCCAGAGCAGCATTACGTAGAGGATTGGGACCTGTGGCTGCGTTTGGCCTATGCCGGCTGCCGTATGGCTTGGGTGCCTTCAACGGAGTGGCTGCAGCGAATTCACTACAGTAAAAATAAGGCGGGTGAAGGTAATATGTCTCGTAACGCCGATCGGATGATTGCCGGGCTGTTTCGCCTGCTTGACAAATTTTTCGCCCAGCCCAACTTATCAGAAGAGGTGCGCCGGCAGCGAGATACAGTTTATGCCAATGCTCATCTTGATAGCGCCATGCGTGCTTTTGGCGCGAGAAAGAGTGTAGAGGGAGAAAAATATTTGCTCGAAGCCGCCCGCTTGAACCCGGCTTTACTTACGGGTGATCCGCCGGCCATTTTACAATCATTAGCCAGTAATGCTTTGACGCCTCTGGTAAGCAATATGGACCAATATATAAAGGAGGTGTGCCCAATTTTGCCAAAAATATCCCCTCAATTGGCCCGCTCCCCGCGCCAGTTGCTGGCTCTCATTCGAGCGACGGCGGCTTTTGACGATCTGGCCAATGGTTGCCGGCGGCAAGCGCGCCTCAAAGCTGCTCAAACATTTCTAACAGACCCCGCCTGGTTACGGAATCGTGGCCTGTTGAGTGTTTTGTTAAAACCATAAGTGCAGCGGCTGCACTTGAGAAGAGTTAAGGATTGTGCTGTTTCTGCTTGGTTTGCTTCCTGCCTTTGTAGTAAACCATCCCCCCACTGCCTGCGGTTTACCTCGCTATAGCTGCCTCATGTTTCTGATTGGCTTTTCTAACTATTTTCTTATTATCCTCACATTGATTTCCTGTTATCCTCTGCTAATATTTAATTGGTTGTGAATTGTCAATCTCTAATTGTTAATGAAATAAGCTGCTCCATCAAACCATTCACAATTCACTACAAACGGGAACTTTAATAAAATCATAACCAGGGATTGCTCTTAACCCTACTCAGTTACGAGCCAATATGTGGGGGACTGGTTGCTGTTTTATTGAGTCCTTTAGCCTGATCTCAATGTTTGATCAGAGATAAGGTTCTGTCTATGTCTAGAAACAAGATCACTTTACCCATCTGTTCCTGGAAACAACCCATCCAATTTCCCCT
>CAZUNT010000024.1:45845-49688 GCA_964622215.1 uncultured Caldilineaceae bacterium | reverse complement strand
TGGCGGTGGGGTGTTAGAGTTAGAGCCTCGTGAGGCTGAGGAATTACCTATACCTTATAGTGAGGGTCTTGATATTGACCCGGCGAAGGTGGAAAGTTTATTAAGGCAAGACTGCCCTTACGGAGCTTTAGATTACGTTGATAACGTCGTGCTTAAAAATTATCTTGGCTTCGACAACATAATGATACGAAAGATTCGCCAAGCATGGGAGCAATTGAGAAACCGCCGCGTGGAGAGGAAATAACTGGTGTAAAATTCGAATCACCCCAATCTTTCACCCAGTCAGATATTCCAGCACATCTTGGACCGTATAGCTGTGATGGCCCGGTTTGATATATTTGCCAATATCAACCAGGCTGTCTCCGGCAGTAACCACCGGCGGTTCAATATAACCATCTTTTCGATGTTGAGGGTACCCCGCGCTGGCCAGCAGATTGTTGCAGAGGCAATTTCGGCCGATCATATCCTCTGGTTTTCCTCCTTTGGCTAGATATTGCGCGGCCGGTTCAGCCGAGCAACGGAACCCTATTTGCCCATCCGCTTGTTTGTAGAGTTGTCGCAACATGCCAAGATCGCATAACCGGACCCGGTTCTGGTAAATCTCCGGCTCTGACAGGGTTCCTTCCAGTTGGGCTACTTTGAAAGGAAAGCCGGTGGGGGAGATAAGAGGATCGGTATACACGGTTGCCTGCTGGGCCAGAACTTTTTCAATGAGGCGGCTTTTAAGGGTTTCATCCAGGGCCGATTCAACGCAAAAGGCAAAAGCAGTGCCTACCTGGATACCGGCCGCGCCGGCATTGAGCGCTTCCCGTAATTTCTCCGGGCTATCGTAGCCGCCGGCCAACCAAAAGGGTAGATCGAGCTGTTTGATTTTGTTTAAGTCTACTTCATCGTTCTCTCCATAGATCGGTTGGCCCTTCTCATCCAGGCGCAACGTCCCCCTGGGGGGAGCATTGTGCCCGCCGGCTGTGGGCGCTTCGATGATAAAACCGTCGATCTTGCCCATAGTCCGTTTGACCAGGGTCTTCGCCAGTGCCACCGAGGAGATGATGGGCAAAAAATACGGCCGGGTCAGTTGACCCATCTTTTCCCTGATGCCGGGAAAGGTCGCCTGGGGGTCAAAGTGCAGACGATACTCCTCATCCCCGGCGGCTCCATGCACATCAAGCCGGTAGCTGGTGGCCTGATGGTCGACCAACTTATCGAAGAGACCGGGAATTTGGAGGGGAATGCCGGCCCCCATCAGCACATAATCCACCCCCGCCAGCATGGCTCCGTATAGAGAGGCCATTGTCGGCATCTGCACCTTCTCTAACAAGTTAAGCCCCACCGCGTTTTGATGTCCCTCTTTGGCCAGAAAAACCTCGACAAAGCTGGCAATAACGGTCAGTTCATTGAGCGATTTGGGTGGGTTGAGCGTCCACATGGGCGGGCGGTTGTAATAAAGCCAATGCCCTTTTTTTTCTTCGGGAACGTAATATTTATCCAAAATACGCTGGACCGGTTCTTGAAAGGGAAATTGACTTAATCCCCGGCGCATATGGCCCCCGATATCGCCCCTCATTAAACGCGCCAGCATAATTAGGGCGATTGCTGTCCCTGAAACGACTCCCAATTGCCCCTGCATAGATACGGCTCTAGCCAGATTCCAGTCGGAGATGGCAACGCCCATGCCCCCTTGAATAATTATTGGTAGATTCATACAGCTTTCGACGTGCTAAACGTCTTCATTCCTTCCTGTTTATTTCTGATTGTAATCCGTGTCGTGCTTATCTTACCACTAAATTTATTAACCGAACTCAACACCATCTTATCATAACCTCGGCTACTTGTAAACAAAAATCCGAATCACCCCGGCAAGGGAATGACCCGAACCAATGCTCGTAAAAACGACCGCCGACCGATGACCGCCGACCACTAAAATCGCTCTTTGCGGCGGTCGGTGGTCTACCGTCGACGGTCGCTTTTAAAATGGTTCGGTCAGGATGGTCCCTCTCATCTCCAATGGAGTCGCGTCGGCGGCGTGGACGGACTTACCGGCGCGATGGACCTGGGGGAGATACTGGGAGATGTAAACTTGGGCGATGGCTCGCTTCCGTTCCGACAGCCGGGCATCTTGCAGCAGCAGCCAGGAGTTGACCAGGTAGACGGCCATATCGGTCAGGTCGGCGGCATAGTAATCGACGACCTCGCGCTCATGCTCCTTTAGATGATCGGTCGCCCGTTTGAATAGGTCGTTGGCCTCCACCAGTTGAGCCTTGAGATCGGCCAGCTCCAGGCCGTAATCAAGGCCGGCCCATTCATCTAGCAGCTCGTCCAGGCCGTGGCCCATTAGCTTGCTTATGGCGGCCACAATTTGCAGTTGGCTGGTGCCTTCGTAGATATTCGTTACCCGGATGTCGCGGTAGTGACGTTCCACGTTAAATTCGCGCATATAGCCCACGCCGCCATGCACCTGTATGGCCATGGAACAAACCCGGTTGCCCATCTCGGTGGTGTAATATTTGGTCATAGGGGTCAGAACATCGGCCAGGGCGGTGGTTTGTTTTTGGCGCTGCTTGGCCGCCGGGGTAGGATTTTCGGCCGTCGCCAGGTGGTGATCGTAAGCTTTGGCCAGGTCGACCCAACGCCCGGTTTCGTAGAGCAGGGCGCGCGCCGCCTCGATTTCGCCGCGCATCGACAACAGCAGCCGCGAAACCGCCGGGATGTCGCGGATGGGCTTATTGAACTGGACGCGGGCGTTGGCATACTGGTGGGCCTCCCGGTAAGCGGCCTCGGCAATGCCCAGGGCCTGGGCCGATACGGCCAGCCTGGCCCCATTCATCAGCCCCATGGCGTACCGGACCAGGCCAAAGCGCCGTTTGCCGATCAACTGGGCCGGGGTGTTGACATATTGGATTTCGCAGGTAGGGGAGGTGTGGATGCCGATTTTGTGCTCGATGCGGCGGATGTGGACCGTCTCATCCCGTTCCACCAGGAAGAGCGACAAGCCGCGGGCATCCGTCGTGCCCTCCTCACTGCGGGCCAGGACCACCATAATCTCGGCGTTGCCGTTGGTGATAAAACGCTTGACCCCGTTGATCCGCCAGACGCCGGCCGCTTCGTCGTAGGTGGCCCGTGTCTGCACCGAACCCAGGTCAGAGCCGGCGTCCGGCTCGGTCAACACCATCGCTCCGGCCACTTCACCGGCAGCAAAGCGAGGCAAAACCCGCTTTTTCATCGCTTCGTCGCCGTACTCGCCAATGGTCGAAGCAATCTCTTGCAGCCCAAAAATGGTCATCAGCCCGCCCTCGGCCCGCGAGACCAGTTCGATCATCATCTGGTAGATGGTCTCCGGCAGGTTCAACCCGCCGTACTCCCAGGGCAGCAAGATGCCCATTAATTCGGCCTGTTTGAGCGCCTCAATCGCTTCCTGGGTGGCGGCGGCATAAGACACCTGGCCCTCGTGGAACTGCGCCCCTTCTTCGTCGGCCTCGGCTGCGCGCGGCGCGATCACCGTTGCGGCGATTTCGCCCAGCACTTCCAGCAGCACCCGGTAGTTATCCTTGGCGTCCTGGTAGTGGCGCGGTGCGGTCGGGTACTCAGTCCGGTAGCTGTAGCCATTCTCTTTGATTTCGACCACTTCGCTCAGGTCGATTTTATCTAAATGAAACTGGAGGTCTAAATTATCCAGAAAAAAATTCTCTGCCATACATCCTCGATTGACGATTGACGATTGACGATTTACGATTTACGATTTCGCTTGCGTACCCGCTCGATTTACGATTTTCCTCGCCTACTGCTTACTGCTCACTGTTCACTGCTTACTCCCTACTCCCTACTGCCTACTCCCTACTCCCTACT
>CAZUNT010000024.1:0-45745 GCA_964622215.1 uncultured Caldilineaceae bacterium | reverse complement strand
CAGCGGCAGCACCTCAGACAGGTCGCCGACAATTTTATAGTGGGCGATCTGGAAAATAGGCGCGTTGGGGTCGGTGTTGATGGCGATAATCTTGTTCGACTCGTCCATACCGGCCCGGTGCTGCACTGCCCCGGAAATCCCGGCGGCGATGTACAGGCGAGGCCGCACCGTTGTGCCCGTCTGGCCAACCTGGTGCTCGCGGGAGATATAACCGGCGTCCACCGCCGCCCGGGACGCACCCACTTCGCCGCCCAGCAGGTTAGCTAAATCCTCGATGAGATGAAACTCTTCTTTGCTGCCCACACCCGCGCCCCCGGAAACAATCACCGGCGAGTCCTTCAAATTCACCGTAGATTCGCGGGTCTGCCGGCTCAACACCTGCAAAGCCAGGTCGCCCGCTTCAAACACCGGCTCAATCGGCTCGACCACTCCCCGGCGGGTGGTATCCGGCTCCCGGCGGCGCATCACGCCCTCGCGTACGGTCGCCATCTGGGGAGGGCTGTTGGGATTGACGATGGTGGCAATCAGGTTGCCGCCAAAAGCAGGGCGAATCTGATAAAGTAAGTCTTTGTAGGTTTTCTTTTCTTGTTTGGAGGTATAATCGCCAATTTGCAAGTCGGTGCAATCGGCGGTTAAGCCGGCCCGGACGGCGCTGGCGATCCGCGGGGCCAAATCACGCCCAACCGGGGTAGCCCCGATCAGAAAAATGTAAGGCTGCCGCGCTTTCACCAAATCAATCGCCACCCGGGCATAAGGCAAAGTGCGATACAATTCCAATTCGGGATGGTCGGCCAGCAGCACCCGGTCTGCGCCGTTGTGGATAAGTGTGTCGGTTAGATGGCCCACCTGGTAGCCACCCAACACCGCCCAGACTTCACTGCCCAGCGCCTGGGCCAGCTCGGCCCCTTTGCTGACCAGTTCCAGGCTGACATCGGCTATCCGGCCCTCGGTCTGCTCAATAAAAATCCAGATGTTTCGGTTGTCGGTCATAATGCTTTCCTTATCCGAAACCCCCTCCCTTCCCTCCCCCTTCAAGGGGGAGGGTTAGGGTGGGGGTTTACCCCACGATATATTCTTTCACCAATTCTTCAATCAGGGCGCGGATGCCTGCGGGCGTGGGTGGTATCTCTTTGCTTTCCGTCGTTTCCAGCACCACAAAATTGATCTTGTAAACCTGGGTGGGCGAGCCGGCCAGGCCAATCTTGCCCTCGTCGGCCCCAATGTCGGCGGCCGTCCAGACGGGGATTTGCAAGTTACATTCGGCCAGGTAGGCGTCGAGCGCGGCTTCGGTTTCAAACTCCGGCCACTTTTTCAGCAGAGTCCGGTATTCCAGCGGGGTAGCGGCCAGCTTGTATTGAATCCGCTTGCGGGCCGAGGCCGGGCGGGGCCGGTTGGCCGAAGCCACCACCGTCAACAGGCAGGGCAGGCTGCACTTGACCAGTTCCGTGCCCAGGTCAAAGGCCCGCTGCACCACAATCTGGTTTTCTTCCAGGCTGACAATTGACTCGGCATAGGTAATCTGCGGCAGGCCGAGCTTCTCCGCAGTTTGGGGACCAACCTGGGCGGTATCCCCGTCAATGGCCTGCCGGCCGCAAAAGACCAGGTCGTAAGCGTCCAGCTTTTCAATCGCGCACTTGAGGGCATAAGAGGTAGCCAGGGTATCGGCCCCGGCAAATTTGCGGTCGCTGAGCAAAATCACCCGGTCTGCGCCGCGATAAAGGGACTCGCGCAGCACCTCGGCCGCCGAGGGCGGCCCCATCGTCACCACCGTGACCGTGCCGCCGTATAAATCACGCACCTGGAGGGCCATCTCCAGGGCATGTAAATCTTCGGGGTTAAAAATGGCCGGCAGCGCGCTGCGATTCATCGTGCCGTCCTTGGTCATCACCTCGCCGGTGACGTGGTGAGTGTCGGGCACTTGTTTGACCAACACCACCGAATTGTACGTTTTGCCAGATGACATCCACACCTCCTGGCTAATTTAAGCTTTGCACAAAACAAAGACGAGGCCGGCCGGAATACGGCTTTTTTTGCCGCCGGTTAGCCCCGCCCCCTTCTTCGTAAGAAACAAGGCCAGAGTATACCATTAGATTGGCAATTCGCAAGTGACTGTGACCAAAGCACCTAACCTGTCAAGTTACTTAGTTTGATCCCCAAACTGGCCAGGGCGACCACCAGGCCGGTTTGCAAATCGGCCTGGGTCTTGACATCTCCCCAGTTAATCCCCAAATCAACGATGGTTTCGGCTACTGCGTCCGAGACCCCGGTCACAATCGTCCGGGTACCCTTCAGCCGGGCCGCCTGGATGGTCTTGTTCAGATGGTTAGCTACGCCGCTGTCCACCAACGGCACCCCGGTAATATCGAGGATAACCACTTTGGCCCGGTGTTGGCTAATGCCGGCCAGCAGTGAACGAGTGATATCCCTGGCACGCATCGTATCAATGCTGCCGATGAGAGGCATAACGATAACCCGGTCCATAATCGGGATGACCGGTGTGGACAATTCTTTGAGGGTGCGTTGCTGCGCTTCGATGATTTCCTGCTGCAAGGTGGACTGCTCGGCCAGCAACCGCAAACGTTCGGCTTCGGCATACCGGTGTTCCTCTGACTCCTGGGCTAGTTTGGTATTAATATCGGCCAGTTGGATAGCATCATCTTGCGTTTTTTGCAGCATCCGGTGCAACTGGTTATTCAAGAACCGCTGCAACACAACGGCGATGACCAGGGCCAGTAGGAGATTAAAGGTCCAACGCACGAGGGGATTGGGGTCGGGGGCCGAAATCACCAGATAATTTTGCAGATGGGCCAGCCCCAGGCCAACATAAACCACTATGCACAGCAACATGGCAGCCCACTGCGCCCACCAGTTTTCGATAATGCCGATCAGTATCACGGTCAATAAGTAGAACATTACCGAGCCGGTGGCTATCCCCTGGAGATAATTGCCGTATACGGCGGCTAAAAATACAATTAGGGCCGGGATATAACCGGTCAGCCGCCAATAGCCTAGTTGAGTCAACCACAAGCTGCCCCCTAACAGAAAACAGGCCATCAAGCCACTGAGGGGAAAGATATAGCTTACGGCGCCGGCGAGCCAGCCGATAATAAAAATCAGCCAAGCGATAGCAACGGTAAGGGCTAATGCGGCCAAAACGACTCTCACGGCATACTCACGCCGGGCCGCATCCGGGTCTGTCTCGTGAGGTCTGGTCAGGCGTTGCCATAATTCGACAGGTTTATAATTGGTCATTAGACTTTACCCCCTTTGATTCCACGGGGACTCGATTACTAACTTTCCTTTTCCAAAGCCGGCCGATACTTGTGCCACTCCGTCGCCTGCTCATATAGATAGGCAGTCCGCAGAATGGCGCTTTCGCCCAGGGCCGGGCCGATGATTTGCAGCCCCACCGGCATACCACCGGAAAAGCCGCACGGCACGGAGATACCGCAAACGCCGGCCAGGTTCAATGACACGGTGAAAACGTCGATGAGATACATCTGCAAGGGGTCATCTACTTTAGCCCTCAGTTCAAAGGCCACGCTGGGCGCAACAGGCGAAACCATCACGTCTACCTGCTCGAAAGCCTGTTCAAAATCACGGCGGAGCAGGGTGCGGACTTGTTGAGCCTTCAAATAGTAGGCGTCGTAGTAGCCCGCCGAAAGGGCATACGTGCCGAGCATGATCCGCCGCTTGACCTCCGGGCCGAAGCCGGCGGTGCGGGTCTGGCGGAAAGTGTCCCACATATCCTGGCCGTCACGGCGCTGGCCGAAGCGCACGCCATCGTAACGAGAGAGATTGGCCGACGCTTCCGCCGGGGCAATAAGATAGTAGATGGGGACGCCGTACTGCGTGTGCGGCAGCGAAACTTCGACCACCTCTGCCCCTAACCCGGCCAATTTTTCGATGGCCGCCCGCACGGCGGACTCTACCCCCGCCTCAAGTCCCTCGATGAAGTATTCTTTGGGCACGCCGACTTTCAAACCTTTTAAACTGTCAACCTGTTTGATCTCGGCGGCGTAATCGGGCACGGGCGCCTTCAGACTGGTCGAGTCATGGGGATCGTATCCGGCCACGCAACTGAGTAAAGTAGCCGCATCTTCCACATCCTTGGTCAGCGGGCCAATCTGGTCCAACGAGGAACCGAAGGCAATCAGGCCGTAGCGGCTGACCCGGCCGTAGGTGGGTTTCAACCCGACGATACCACAATAAGAAGCGGGCAAACGCACGCTGCCGCCTGTGTCGGTTCCCAATGCGCCCAGAGCCTCATCAGCGGCCACAGCGGCGGCGCTGCCTCCACTGCTGCCCCCCGGCACCCGGTTCAAATCCCAGGGGTTTTTGGTCACGTGGTAGGCCGAGTACTCGGTGGACGACCCCATCGCAAACTCGTCCATGTTAGTTTTGCCGACGAAGACAGCCCCGGCAGCGCGGAGTTTGGTCAGCGCGGTCGCATCGAAGGGTGGGATAAATCCCTCCAAAATCTTCGATCCGGCCGTTGTGGGGACGCCCTGGCTGACCAGCACATCTTTAATACCCAGCGGGATACCCAGCAGCGGGTTATCCTCGCCCACAGCGCGGCGTTCGTCGGCCAGGCGGGCCATAGCCAAAGCCAGGCCGGCTTGCAGGCTGATGTACGCGCCAACTTTGGCCTCAACCCCGGTGATACGTTCCAGCACACTTTCGGTCAACTCGACCGAGGTGATTTCGCCTTGGCGCAGTTTATCTTGAGCTTCGTGAATGGTAAGCGAGTAAAGTTCCAAAGTTATTCTCCGTAAATTTTTATTCCAACACTGCCCGCACTTTAAAGCTGTTATCCTCTGCTTCGGGCGCATTGGCCAGGGCGTCGCCGGTGGCCAGGGACAGGGCGACTTCGTCGGGCCGCATTACATTATCCAATGGGATGGCGCTGGTCATGGGAGGGATGCCCGTCGTGTCGACTTGCTGCAGCATAGCCGCATAGTCCAGGATAGCCGAGAGTTGCTCTTGCAGAATAACCTTCTCCTGGTCGGTGAAGGCCAGTTTAGCCAGTTCGGTAATGGTTTCAACTTCTTGCAGGCTAATAGCCATAGAGATTGCCTCCAGATCTGATTAATTGTGAATTGTGAATTGTGAATTGTTAACCGGATAGACAAAACCATAAGTGGATACATGGAATTAACCGGCGCTATTATAACACTGGCAAGAGTGAGTGTCTAGAAAATGATAAAAAGGATATTCTCCTTATCCAACCCGGGCTGCAGCCGGTGCAACTTGTTTTCATCTGCCGTGTTCTAAATTATTGACACTACATCTTACTAGTGCTATATTTTTAGCCAAATTTTTGGCTGATGTTTTTTGGTTTTTAGTTTACACCAAAGAGGGTGTTTTAGCTCGTTAGCCTCTCTCCTGCCCACCCCCACCCCCTTTATAGCACCCTCCGTGTAGAAAGGAGGTCAAGCCGCAACTCAACTTGTTCTTTTTGAACGGCCTTAGCTGGTTTTACAGTGGTCGCAAGATAAGTAGTTATTTTCTTTTTAATCACTTGCCAACAAAATAGTTTCGCAATGGCCTAACAGTTTTTTCTTAATGTAGAAGGGAGAGTTAACTCTATGGCGTTAACAATGATAGTTGTAGCCATACTCGTAGCTGTTTTTGGCTATCGCCTCTATGCCAAGATGATGGATCGTGATGTTATTCAAGCCGATCCCAAGCGGGCCACCCCGGCTACGATGTATAATGATGGGGTGGACTTTATGCCCGCCAGTGGCAGTGTCCTGTATGGTTATCAATTCAAATCCATTGCTGCTCTTGGCCCAATTGTCGGGCCAATTACGGCGATGCAGTGGGGCTGGCTGCCCGCCGTCCTGTGGTTATTGATTGGCGTGGTGTTTATTGGGTGGGTGCATGATTATGCATCGGCCATGCTGGCCATGCGCAAAGAAGGTATGACGTTGGGTGGATTGAGCTACAAGCTGATTTCACCGCGCGCCCGTACCATTTTGCTTGGTTTTCTGTACTTCTATCTGCTCCTGATTATGGGCGCTTTTGGCTCCATTGTGGCCGGGTTAATGGCCAGCCCCAAAGTGCCGGTTGGCTTTATCATCCTGACCCTGGCCGGGGTACTGGCCGGTCAAATGACCTATCGCTGGCGGCAAGACTTGATGCTGACTACGGTCGTAACGGTCCTGATTGCCCTGGTCGGCATCTGGGTCGGCACAACCGCGCCTGTTGCCGGCCTCATGGGCATAATCAATGCACCTTTCGGCGGCGACAAGGGCGTCTTCTATCAGACGCCGTATGGGCCGATGACCTGGCCGGTGTGGCTGTGGGGTATCATTGCCCTGGTCTTCTGCTACCTGGGTTCGGTGCTGCCCATCTGGCGCTTCGCCCAACCCGTAAACTATACCTCGTTCTGGTTTGTGGCCCTTGGGGTGATCGGTTCTATCATCGGCATCCTCATCGCCACCTTCACCGGCGTAGTCAACACTTCGTTCGAGGTTCCCGCTTATGTCACCTGGAATCAGCCGCACTTGGGCTGGTTGTGGCCGATCCTGTTTGTGACCATCTCCTGCGGCGCCATCTCCGGCTGGCACTCGCTGGTTTCAACCTCGGGCACAGCCCGCCAACTGGAAAAAGAAACCGATACCTTGCCGGTAACAGGTGGGGCAATGTTCACCGAGGTCGTACTGGCCATTCTAGCAGTGGTCTTTGCCGCCACCGCTATAACCAAGGCGGATGGAACGCCCATCTACGACGCCACCAAGAACTACTTCCTGAGCACTGCGGCGGGTGGAGTCTTTGCCGGGGGGATGGCCCGTTTCCTGTCGGTGATTGGCATCCCGGTTGACCTGGGCGGAGCTATCGGCGCGATCTTCCTGACCGTGATGGCCCTGACGGTAATGCAACTGGTGCTGCGCTTTATGCGGGTAGCCAGCGCCGAACTGTTGGGCGACACGATTCCGATAATGAAGAACCCGCACATAGGCAGCCTGGTGGGCATCGCCTTCACCCTGCTCATCCTATGGACGGCCTTCTGGCAGCGCATCTGGGTTTTGTTCGGCGGAGCCAACCAACTCTTCGCCGGCCTGTCCTTGCTGCTCATCACCATCTGGCTGGCCCAGGAAGGTAAGAAGTATAACTGGACCTTCTGGCCGGGTGTCTTCATGTACGTGACTACGGTCGCAGCCCTGTTTTACACGGCTTACGTCTCGATTTTTGGCCCCAAGGGCTTGTTCGACCCCACGGCCGGCCCGGCTTTTCAGATTGGTAACGGGATCGCCGGGGTTATTGGTCTCTTCCTGGCCCTGGCCGCGTTGGTGTTAGCCTGGGATGGGCTGCAATCTTTCAACAGAGCGCGCTCCGGTCAGGTAGTTGCACCGGCCTCTAAGTGATTGAGCGTGGCAGCATAACTGTAACCAATTGAACCACAAAGACACAAAGACACGGAGAAGAATAAGAAACCCTATACTTCCGTGTCTTTGTGCCGATTTCAAATGGGCAGGCGCTTTTGGACAACTTCTACTCAATGGGAATATACTTGGTATTGATTGATTAACCTCGTTAAGATTAATTAATCTATCGCTTCTGACAAGCAAGCCATTTTTCTCATCGTTAAATCATTTTAAATATAAAGGAGGCCCTTCCCCAATGTCAGAGGAGGAAAAGAGAAATTTTCTTGAACGTATCAAGACGGCTTTTGGCGATTACGTCTATGGCATGGCCAGCCATGACATGACTCGCCAAGCCCTCAAAACGCGGGGCAGCATGGAACACCTGTTTATCCTGATTACGATGGGCGACCTTCTCGGCGTGCCCATCTTGCCGCCCTACTACTCATTGCGGCTCTTACCCTACGTGGTACCGCAAATTGCCACCTGGAAGCGGCGTATGCTGCGTGAGAAAGACCTGACGGATGCATTGGCGTAAAGAAAGGAAGAGGCATGTCATTAACTAAAATTTTCCAAGAGCATCCCGAACGGCGCTACATCATGTTCGGCGGCAAGGGCGGGTTGGGGAAAACCACCTTCTCGGCGGCAACGGCCTATTACCTGGCCCAGCAGGGGCACCGGGTGCTGGTTTTTTCGGTAGACCCGCAAGCCTCTCTATCTGATATTTTCCAGCGAGATATTTTTGGCAAAGGCGCGGTTGAAATTATGCCGAATCTCTTTGCCCAGGAGATTGACGCCGACCGGCACATTAAAGCCTACCAGCAAGAAATTCGCCAAAAAATCTTTGATATGTACGGCCTGGATAAAATTCCCGACGAGATCGAAAACTATATCCAGGCTGCCGCGGCCGAGCCGGCTATGGAGGAAAGCGCCATCTTTGACCAGGTGGTAGACATCGTGGTGGCGGCGGAGTACGATTACTATATCTACGACCTGGTACCGCTGGGCCACGCCCTGTATTACTTGAGTATGGCCAGCGTGTACGATGAGTGGATCGATAAGATCACCAAGCTGCGCGAGGAGATGCGCGAGTATGAGCGGATGGCCTCACGCCTTAAGCGCAAAGAGGAATTAAAAGAAGACCTCATTTTGAACGAACTCCAATATATCAAACACCGCATTCAAACCTCGTCCAGCATCTTGACCGATAAACAAAAGACAGCCTTTTTCTTTGTCTGCGTGCCGGAAGAGATGATCCTGATTGACACCCAAAAGGCAGCCGAACTTTTCGCCCGCTTCGACGTGCCCCTCAGCGGTTATATTGTGAATCGAGTCCTGCCGGACAGCTTGATCCAGCAGCCCAACATTCCCGAATATCTACGCAACCGCCACACCATGCAGCAGCACTATTTGGCCAAAATTGACGACCTGTTTGGCCAAAATGTCCTGGCTTGGGTCCCGGAATTTGAGCGCGACATCACCGGCTTGCCCATGATCCAAAAAATGGCCGAAGTGATGTTTGGGAATGGGGATTAGGAGGGAAAATACCTATGGCTTTAATTGACGTAACCATGCAGCAGTTTCTTACCGCGCATCCCCACTTAAAGTTTACCTTCTTTGGGGGAAAGGGCGGCGTGGGCAAAACGGTCATGGCCGGGGCAGCCGCGATTGGTTTTGCCCGGCAAGGCAAGCGGACCCTGTTGGCCTCGACCAACCCCGTGCATAGTGTGAGCGGCCTGCTGGGCCAGAATGTTTTTGGCAAACCCACCCCGGTCCAGGGTGTGACCAACCTGTGGGCTTATGAGATTGACACGCGGGAGACGATCGAACGCTCCAAAAAGGAAATCAAGGAAAAAATTGATTACTTCCTCAAGTTTGCCGAAATCCGCACCAAGGCCGATGAGTTTGTCGAGTCGGCCACCATGAACCCGGCCTTTGAAGAGTCGGCCATGTTTGAAAACATGATTGACTTGATGTTCAAGAATGAGTATGAAGTTTATGTCTTTGACACCGCGCCGACCGCCAATGCGCGGCGCTTGCTGGGCATGTCCTCGGTTTACTCCATGTGGGTCAACAAGATGATGGAAAGCCGCAAGGAGGCACAAAGCCTGCGCGATTTGCTCTCTTATTCTAAAAAGAAAGAACAGAAAGACCCGCTCATGGATTATCTGCTCAGTTTCCGCGAGCGTATGTACCATGCCAAAGAGCTTTTAACCGACCCGGAAAAAACATGCTTCTTCTTTGTCACCCTGCCGGAAGCTTTACCCATTGCCGTCATCCGCCGTTTTATTAACTGGTTTGAAGAATTTGGTATTCCGGTCGGAGGGGTGGTGGTCAATATGTTGATTGACAAGGAGAACGTGGCTTCTGATGCCGCCGAGTTTGTCAAAAACCGGATCGAGATGCAAACCGGTTATATGCAGGAGATCGAGCAGGCCTTTGATGGCCTGGTGCGCAGTATCGTCCCCCTGTTCGATACCGAGGTGCGCGGCGTCGAGATGTTAAATCGTACGACCGATGCCTTGCTGGGTCGGCATTAGTAGCCTGTGCAAGCTGCGGATTTGATTCGCCACGAAATTGCCGCCGGTAATATCCTGATGGGCAACTCCACCTTTCTCTCTCTGGCCTTACCCCAGACATGGACTATTTCTATTGGAGCGGGCCGGCCGGAGATTACGGCCAGCCAGGAGCGTAACGGGCGGCGGTGGGTAGCCACAGGCGATGCCTGGTATATTCTCCACGATGCAGGCCGGCGCTGGGCTGTGGAGGTGCGGCTGACGGCCAAACCGGCCGGTCACTCCCCCCCGGCCGTTTCGGTTCCGGCGCTCACCGTTGCCGGCCACCCGGCTGCAGTGACCTGGCAGCGGCGCAAGCGCGGCTTGATTAAACGGTGGCCGGTTACCTATGTCACCGTCGAATTTCACTGCCCGCTCACCGAGCGGCGGTTAAAATTGGAATTTAGTGGGCGCGCGCCCGATGAGGCCTTTCAGGAGATTATCGAGGCGGCGCAATATATTCGCTGTCACTAACGGGAGGTAAGATTAGCGTGACATCCGAATCGCCCCGACCGGCGGCTGCCACACTTGCTTCATGGAGACAACGTTTTCAGAGTTGGAGCGACTGGCTGCGGGGATTCCTCTATGGGATGACCTACTTTGAAATGGAGAAGGAACTCCGTAAGCAGCGAGCAGACCTGGAGTCACTTTTTGTACTGATTAGTTTCGGCGATTTGCTGGGAGTTCCTGTCTTACCCCCCTATTATTCTATACGCTTACTGCCTTTTATAGTTCCCCTGCTTAGCTCTTGGCGACGCCGGATGCTTCGTGAAAAAGACCTGACTGACTTGGTTGGCTAGTCTATCATCGTGGTACCCTTGTACCATTGAGTTAAAGGCATTTTTCCGATATGGTATAGGCAGTTACATTAACGAACGTAACAATTTGCAAAGAAAGGAGGCCATTAACCCATGTTGTTCTTACCCCGTGAAGAAGGTCAAGGTTTGGTAGAATACGCGTTGATCCTGGTGCTCGTCGCCATCGTGGTTATCGCAATCTTGCTCCTGCTCGGCCCAGTCGTCGGCAATGTGTTCAGCAATATCGTCGGCAATCTCTAATTTTTTTATTCTATTGTTATTCTGTTCATTTTATTCAGCCCCGCCAATCGGCGGGGTTTTTATTTATTCCTCAAAAGGAATAACGCGCTGCGAGACATATTTGGGATAGTAAGTAAAAATCACCTCGTAGGTGGCGCGCTGGCCTGGAGCGAGAGTGGGAGGTTCAACATAGGTGAAGCCTAAATTGATGAGGCTATTACCGCGTCCATAAATTACAGCCACAACTTTGGCCCGTTGAGCTGTAACACTCCCCATGTTTTCAATCACTCCCTTGATGTGGAAGAAGCCAGCCTCATCCTCAAATCGTTTGACCGTGACCACTGAAAGTTGCGCGCCTAGCCGGGGAGCTACCGGGCGAGCCACGGCCCGCAGACTGTAGGAGGCCAAACCGGACGGACGCGATACGGTGATGAGAAAGGGTGAAATCTCGCCAGGGGGGATGACCTCGAACATGGTGTGGCCTTCGGCTGAACCGATGACGGCCCCAGCCTCACTATAAAAAGTTACGGCAATGTGCGTCTGGCCGACATCCAGGTTGGAGTCATTGCGTACTTCACCCACGATATTAAGCGTGTTGAAATCATCGGTGAAACTGTTATCATTCACCAGGCCCAAAATAACCGCATCAGGGGGCAGAGCGGTGGGCGTGGGAGCGGGTTGTTTGACCGAAGGCGATGTCTGACCAGACAAATCTTCAGATGGAATAACTTCACTAACAACTGTGGCCGTATAAGTTTGGGCCAGGGCGACTTCTTGATTAGCTTTCAAGTGGTTAATTCGATAGCTATAAAATGTAGCCGGCCGCAAAAACTTATCGACAAAAGCCGGTTCGGCGGCGTCGGCTTTATAAATATAAACGTCATAACCACTACCCATATCACTATAAATACGATATTGAGCGGTTCGGCCTACAGGAGTCCAACTTAAGGCAATACTGCCATTGGTCAAGGAAACCGCCTCAACCAAACCGGCCGCCTTGGCTGTTCCCAGGTCAGGTGGGGCTGGCCGGGCAGGAGTATTACCGGAAATTTCAGCCGGATCACTTTTAAGTGCAGCCGCGACCACCAGGGGAGTTGCTGCCGGTTCGGGGCGGGTTGTCGGCAGTGGGGTTGGAGTTACTGCCAGCTTGGTGGCGATAGCTGTTGCTTTAGGCGTGGCCGTTGGCTGAGGGGTGTGAGTGGGCAATTGAGTCGGCGTCAAGGTGAGGCGGGGGGTCGCCGTAGGAGTATAGGTTGGGGTACGCGTTGGTGTGGGACTCGGCTTACGGGTTGCGGTTTCGGTCGGGGTGGCGGTAGGTTGAGGGGTGGGTGTATACGTCGCCGTGGGGCTTGGCTGACGAGTAGCGGTCTGAGTTGGGGTGGCAGTAGGCAGATGGGTCGGTGTGTGCGTTGGCGTAGTCGTCGGTTGGGGTGTTGGGGTATAAGTGGGTGTTGACGTTGAGGTTGGGGTAACTGTCGCTGTGGGTGTAGATGTATCAACTTTTTGTTGAGCTATAGCCACGGAAGTGACCGTCCAGGACTGACTTCGACTGCCCTCGGTGATATCCATAGTAGCCCGCGCTGTTGCGGTCATCACTTCACCGGCTTGATCAGGGATAGGCTGAGGCGGGATATTGAGCGCAGGAACAAGTTTTGCGGAATCGGGTGGCTGGCTAGCGCCTCCCCCACCTGACTCACCGGCCGAAGCCGGCGATGGCAAAGGTGTAGACGTCGGCAGCACAATAAACGTGTTAGCTCCAGGTGCGGTGGCTACATCCGTAGCGGCTTGAGGCCGATGGCGGAGGGTATTGAGCAGTAGAAAAGCCAGGGCGCCAAAGATGATGAAGTTGAGCAGCAACAAATAAGCTAAAAAGGTAATCTTTTGCCAGGGTTTCCACTTCGACATTGATGGCCTCTAGCGCACCTTGGTGAAAATGACTTCAAACGAATAATGATACAGGGAGTTAGCCACACCGTTGTCGGTTTCGGGACACAGTTCATTACGGGGAATGTCGGGACTGATCGGGCCAACAACTTGGCTTAGGCCGTCAAGCACTTCGACGAAATAGCTGCCCTTGAACATAGCAAAATCGGCCAGGCCGGCATCTTGAATTTTGGTGCCGGTAGTCAAGATGGCCTCACCGCCGCTACCCCCTTCCCAGAAGACGCGCATTTTTACATTGGGAATACCATTGCCGGCCGGATCGCGTACATAGGCAAAGATATGATGTTTACCCGCATTTTCGCAGGGAGTCAGTTGCCTGATTGTGCCAACATAATCAAAGTTGGGCGTCGGCGTTGGGGTAGGGGTAGGAGTATCGACGATCCAGGCGACCGCTCGAGTGGAAGTGGGAGCAGGTGTTGGTGTATCGGTTGGCTGGGGCGTAGGCGAAATTGTTGGCGTCCAGGTGGGTACTATTGTGCCGAATGGCGTAGGTGGAGGTAAGCCGGTTGGCGTAGCGGTGAAGGTTGGAAAAGGGGTGCGTGTTGCCGGAGCCTGAGCCAGCACCCGGCGAAAAGCTCCCGGTGATTCAGTGGCCAACAACCAAACTATTCCCCCTAATACCACCATATTCACCAAGACCAGGAGCGAAATCAGCACTGTCCATTGTTGATTCGTGATAGTGGCCAGTTCTCTTTTAAGGCTGTTCATGGTTCAGGCGTAGGTCCATCCCAAACGCTTAACATTTCTCTATTTAACAGGATAGCGGGGGTGGGCTGCTAGCGTCCTTTTCGTCTGACCAATAAAAGTCATGATAATGGACCCCACCCCCGCCATAACCTGTGTTTACCGGTTAACCTCCTGAACCTGAGCAAGCCTCAGAAGTTTGCCGTTAAACAACCATGACAAGCCCTCTCAATGGTAGAACACTGCTAAAGATTACCACTATATGTAGAGGTTTGTCAATATTTAAACTACAATATGCAGAGCCTATCTATAACTTGACATATTCATTATAGCATCTTTCGTATATTATGGCAAGTAAGATAAAGGGGTGAAAGGTACAGTTCTTAAAAAGTTTCATAAGCCCTCAGCTTGTGTTGACATAAGAAATAAGGGGTTGACATGACCCTTAGGCTATGATATAATACCGTCGCTGTCTTAATTTTGAGGCTTTTTTGGCGATACCCCAACAAAAGATGCAAACAAAAGCCAGGTGGTCCTATTTTGCCTGGCTCATCATTTATAAAAAAACTGTCTTAATATTTTTTCCACTCTCTAACCGAAAACCGATTTTATAGAATTACCTCTTAACTTCCTGAAATAGACAACCAGTTTTTATCGTCAACCACTATCTTCTATCAAAATTCAAGTACCTACGCCTAAGTGTGAAGTATTCAAATTGCGTAGGACGAGATTGAGGTGAGCATGATTTCAGAAAAAACAATTAAAATTGGGGAAAATGGCAACGCCCCTGAAAGTAATTCCTTAGGTGTTCTGGATGGCCTGATGCATATGGCTACCACCCGTGGTTACTTGATAACAGATGACCTGTTGACCGCTTTCCCCGAGGCCGAAGACAATATGGCCCAGTTGGAAGAGATCTTTATCCAACTTATCAACCTGGGCATAGAAGTCTACGCCGATGCTGAAGAGGCGGAAGAGGAACGACGCCTTAAAGAGCAATCCCCCAATGAAATTCCCGTTCCCACCGTTGACCCCTTTGATTTAAGCGGCATCGCTGCCGATGATACCATCAGCCTCTATCTTAAAGAGATGGCCCGTGTTCCGCTTCTGGCTCCCGCCGAAGAAATCATGCTGGCCAAGAGTTTAGAAAAAGGCCGCAAAGCCCAACGTAAATTAGAAAAGAATAGTTATGGCAGCGACGACGAAAAACTCAAGCTGCGCCGCTACGTCCGCGAGGGTAACAAGGCTCGTGATCATTTGATTAAGGCCAATACCCGCTTGGTCGTTAGTATTGCCAAAAAATATATGGGCCAGGGTGTGCCCTTCTCCGATTTGATTCAAGAAGGTAACTTGGGCTTGATGAAAGCCGTGGAAAAGTTTGATTATCGCCGGGGCTACAAATTCAGCACCTATGCCACCTGGTGGATTCGCCAGGCCATCACCCGCGCCCTGGCCGACCAGGGTCGCACCATCCGCGTGCCGGTCCACATGAGCGACCGCATCCGCAAGCTGCATCAGGTTTCTCGCCAACTTGAGCAGGTATGGGGCCGTAAACCTACCCCGGAAGAGTTGGCCGAGCAGATGGATTTGGAACCTTCCAAAGTCCGCTGGATGCTCCGCGTCAGCCGCCACCCCGTTTCTCTGGAACGGCCGGTGGGCGAAGAAGAGGACAGCGAACTGGGCAACTTCATCGAAGACGAAGACGCACCCACCCCGCCCGATGCGGCTTATCATCATCTGTTGCAAGAAAAATTGGAAGACGTGCTTAGCACCCTGACCCCGCGCGAGGCCCGGATTCTGCGTCTGCGCTTTGGGCTGCAAAATGGCCGCAGCTACACTCTGGAAGAAGTGGGCAAAAAATTCGGCCTCACCCGCGAGCGCATCCGCCAGATCGAAGGCCAGGCTCTGCGCAAACTGCGTCACCCCCGCCGCAGCCGGCAACTGCGGGATTATTTGAGCTGAAGATTATTTTTTTACGAAGATAGTAAGCGGCCCCTGTTCAGGAGCCGCTTTTTTATTTCCTATCTTCTACTTCCTCAAAACAAAAGGCAAAATCTGGCTCTGCTCTTTCCAGCTAATAAGCGCCCAACTCTTCCAGCCGTTCATCGCTGATGCCGAAATAATGGGCGATTTCGTGTTTGACCGTTTGCTGCACTTCGACCACGATTTCCTCCGGTGTATCGCAGACCTCGGCGATGCACTCGCGGTAGAGGGTGATGGTATCCGGCAGCACCAGGCCGTAATCGCTGGTGCGTTCGGTCAGGGGGATGCCTTGATACAGCCCCAGCAGCAGTTCATCCGGCTCGATGCCTGCTTCCTCCAATTCCTCCTCGGTTGGCCAAGCGGTGATGAGAACCTCGATATTTTGCAGCCGGTCTTTGAAAAAGACCGGCAATTCTTCCAACGCCTGCACCACCAGGGCTTCAAATTTCTTGGCGCTGATTTTGATAGACATTTTCTCTTCCTTTGTTCAATTTATCCCGACTTTCTCGTGAGTATACCACGTCTATAACCCGGTTACAACAACCTTGTTCGTGACAAGTGAAAAATGGGATTGCACTTTTGTTCTATTTCCGGTAAAATAAGGTTTCGGGAGGAACTATTAACGTGTCTCGTCTGGCTGTGTTTCTGCTCGGCCCGCCCCGGATCGAATTGGATGGTGTGCTGCTTGAAGTGAACCGCCGTAAGGCCACAGCTTTGTTGGCTTACCTGGCTGTGACCGGCTATAGCCACAGCCGCGATGCCCTGGCGACCCTGTTTTGGCCGGATCACGATCAGACCCAGGCGCGGGCCGCTTTGCGCCGTACGCTCTCGGTGCTGAATCAATTTGTGGCTGAGTGGTTGGAGATCGACCGGGAAACGGTGGGCTTGAAGCAGCCTTCGTCAAGCTCAAAACAGGTCTGGTTAGACGTTGGTCACTTTCGGCAGTTGTTAGCCGGTGTCTCTTCGAGTTCTGCTTCTGACTGCTCTGCCGCCCTCACGCCTCTAACCGAAGCCGTCGCCCTTTACCGGGATGACTTTATGGCCGGCTTTACCTTGCGCGATAGCCCCAACTTTGACGAGTGGCAATTCTTTCAAAGCGAAAGCCTGCGCCGCGAACTGGCCGGTGTTTTGGGACGGCTGATCGCTTGCCACAGCGCCCGGCATGAGGCTGAGCCGGCCATTGCTTATGCGCGCCGCCGGCTGGGCCTCGATCCCCTCCACGAGCCAACCCATCGCCAGTTGATGGAGCTTTATGCTTTATCTAACCAGCGGGCTGCTGCTCTGCGCCAGTATCAAGAGTGCGTGCGGCTGCTGCGGGAGGAGTTAGACCTCCCCCCTTCACCGGAAACCACTGCTTTATATGAACGTATCCGCAGTGGCGCAGGAGAGCGGGGGCACGGAGGAGCGGGGGCGCGGAGGAGCGGGGGCGCAGGGGAGCAAAAGAGGCAAGCTGAATTTTTCCCTATCGCTTCGCCTTCCACCCTTCCACTCCTCCACTCCTCCACTCCTCCAACCTTCCAACCTTCTAACCCCCCTTCCCCCTTTGTCGCCCGGGAGCGTGAACTGGCCCGGCTGGATCAATTTTTGGCCGCCGCCCTGGACGGACCCGGACAAGTGGCGCTGATCGTGGGTGAAACCGGCAGCGGCAAGACCGCTTTGCTCCAGGAATTTGCCCGGCAGGCGCAAGAGGCCCATTCTGACCTGATCGTGGCTATCGGCCACTGCAACACGTATACCGGCGCGGGCGACCCCTACCTGCCGTTTCGGGAGCTGCTGGGGGTGCTTGCCGGCGATGTCGAGATTAATTGGGCGCGGGGCCTCCTCAGCCAGGAAAATGCCCGGCGTTTGCGAAGTTGGCAGCCGGTTGTGCTTCAGACCCTCAACCAGCTTGGCCCGGATTTGGTTAACCATTTTGGGCCTGGCCCGGTTTCGGCTATCTCTGGTTCTCCCCAGAATGGGCCTAAATCCGGCAATGGGGCAACCAACGGCGCTCAGCGAGACCTATTTGAACAGTTCAACCGGGTGCTGCAAGCCCTGGCCCGCCGTCAGCCGTTGCTGCTGGGCCTGGACGACTTACAATGGGCCGATGCCGACTCGCTCAACCTGCTGTTCCACCTGGGACGCCAACTTGAAGGTAGCCGCATCCTGCTGGCGCTGACTTATCGCCCGGGTGATGTGGCCCTGGGACGCCCTGCGGCCGGATCGAGCGCCAGGGAACGCCATCCCCTGGAACCGGTTATCAACGAATTAAAACGCCGTTACGGTGAGATTGAAATTGATTTGAGTCTGGCGATGGACCGCCGCTTTGTCGAGGCTTTTCTGGATATCCAGCCGAATGAACTGGGACCGGAATTTCGAGAGGCGCTCTATCGCCGGACCCAGGGGCATCCTCTCTTTACCGTTGAACTGCTGCGCGATATGCAGGAGCGGGGTGATATTGTACGTAACCCCCAGGGCTGTTGGGTGGAGGGACGAGCTATTAACTGGGATACCCTGCCGGCACGGGTGGAGGCCGTGATTGCCGAGCGATTCGACCGGCTGGAGCCGGAACTGCGTGAGATTCTAAGGGTAGCCAGCGTTGAGGGTCAAGAATTTACGGCCCAGGTCATCGCCCGGTTGCTGCAGTCGCCGGAGCGGCAACTCTTGCGACTGCTCTCGCAAGAGTTAGCAAAGCGCCACCAACTGGTGCGAGAAAGCGGCGAAATCAAAGTGGGCGAGCAACGCCTCTCCCGTTATCGCTTTACCCACGCCCTGTTTCAACATTACCTGTATCATGAATTCAGCGCGGGGGAGCGGCGGCTGTGGCATCGAGAACTGGCGGCGGCGCTGGAGGAGTTTTATGCGGGGCAGACCGAAACCATCACCGGGCAGTTGGCCCATCATTACGCCGAGGCCGGGCAGCCGGACAAAGCCATTACCTATTTGTTGGCTGCCGGAGACAGAGCGCGCGGCCTGTATGCCCACCAGGAAGCCGCTAACTCTTACCAGCGGGCATTGGTTTTGTTGAAAGAGCAAGGCGCGTCGGGGCGTGAGCGGGCGGCGCGGACGTTGATGAAATTGGGGTTGACTTATCACCTGGCCTTTGATTTCCGCCAGGCCCGCCGATCTTATGAAGAAGGGTTTGCTTTGTGGCAGTGGACCGGCACATGGCGATCCGCTTTGCCGCCGGCCCCTCACCCGCTAAGATTGGCCACTACCGGTGATCCTCACAACCTCGACTCTACCCAGGCGGATGACTCGCAGTCGGTCCACGTGATTGACCAACTTTTTAGCGGCCTGGTTACCCTGAATGAGGAATTGGACGTTATCCCCGAAATCGCCCGGAGTTGGGAGATGCTGGAAAGCGGGCGCAGTTATATTTTTCACCTGCGGGATGATGCCGCCTGGAGTGACGGCGCGCCGGTTACGGCAGATGATTTTGTTTATGCCTGGCGGCGCGTCTTGTATCCGGCGGCCCGCTCACATGTAGCCAGCCTGCTGTATGACCTCCAGGGCGCACGGGCGTTTCATCTGGGCGAAATATCCGACCCCCACACCTTGGGGGTGCGCGCCCTGGACCCTGTCACCCTGCTGGTCGAACTGGAACGCCCCACCGGCCACTTTGCCCAGTTACTAGGCAATAGCGCCGCCTATCCTTTGCCCCGGCACGTAGTCGAAAAGTATGGCCCGGCCTGGACCGAGCCGGAGCATTTGGTCACCAATGGTCCCTTCCGCCTGACCGGCTGGCGGCGTGGCCAGGAGATGACGATGGCCCGCAATCCGGCGTATCGCGGCCTGGCCGGCGGGAATGTGCAGGCAGTGACCTTAGCCATCTCCTCGGAGTCGGCCGCTATTTTGGAGCGATACGAAGCCGATGAACTGGACGTGATGTACTTGTGGCATCTGCTGCCGCTGGACAGGGACCGCGCCCGGCAGCGTCACGCGGGCGAGTATGTTTTTGGACCGGGGATGGACATCTCTTACATCGTTTTTAATCTATGCCAGCCGCCCTTCCACGATCGGCGCGTCCGCCAGGCCCTAACCCTGGCCCTCGACCGGGAAACGCTGGCCGGCATCGTGCTGGGTGGTTACGCCTCTCCGGCCCTGGGTGGTTTTATCCCGCCAGGCATGCCCGGCCACTCCCCAGACATTGGCCTGCCCTATGACCCGGAACGAGCACGGCGGCTGTTGGCCGAAGCGGGTTATCCCGGTGGGCGCGGCTTCTCGGCCGTCGAGTGGCTTTGTAAGTCGCATAACCAGGCGCTGGCTGATTATTTGCAGACCCAGTGGCGTGAGAATTTGGGACTGGAATTTAAGGCCGAAGTTTTTGAATGGGCCAAGTTGCTTGACCATCTGGACAGCCATAACCTGCCCTTTATGTATCAAATGGGCTGGGCGCCCGATTACCATGACCCTGATAACTTTTTACGGGTGAGTTTGTCTCGCTTTTTGTCTAGCTGGGGTAATCAAAATTATCTGGGGTTAATTGAACAAGCCGGGCAAACCCTTGACCAGGCCGAACGCCTGAGCCTGTATCAGCAGGCCGACCGGCTGCTGGTGACGGAAGCGGTCATCCTCCCGCTGGCTTACAAACGGCACCACCTGCTGGTCAAGCCCTGGGTCACTCGATTCCCTATCTCCGCCCTCAAAATCTGGTATTGGAAAGATGTGGTCATCGAGCCGCATGATTGACTGCAACTAAAGGCGCTAAATTTCGTAATGAGATAAGATGAGATGTGATGTGAAATTTTACGCCTCACGTCTATAAGTTTACACGATTTCGAGGAATAGGTCATTTGATGAAAAACCCTGGTACGGCGGCGGTATTGAGTTTTCTCCTGCCCGGTTTAGGCCAAATCTACAACGGCCAGGTCTGGTGGGCCATCTTCTGGTTAATCATCACCCCGGGTTTTTGGCTCGGCACGGGTGGCCTGTTGGGTTGGGTTTGCCATGTAATTTCTGCGTGGCAAGCTTATTCGGACGCCAAGAGCCGGTCGAGATTTTAATTATATTGCTGAGCAGTTACCTTAATCTTTTACCTCGCGCCCGGCGTACTGCCGCTGGTAATACTCCTGGTAGCGCTGGCCGCTCTTGATTTTGCGCCACCACCCCTCGTTGTCAAGATACCATTTAACGGTCGCGGCGATGGCTTGCTCAAAGCTGTGGGCGCTGCGCCAGCCCAGAGTTTGAATTTTGCTGCAATCCAGGGCGTAGCGCCGGTCGTGGCCGGGGCGGTCGGTGATAGGCTGGATCAAGCTTTCAGGCTTGTCGAGCAGTTGGAGAATCAGGCGAGCCATGTCGATGTTGGTGGTTTCTACGCCGGTTCCCAGGTTGTAAATTTCGCCCACCTGGCCTTTGTGCAGCACCACATCAATCCCCTCGCAGTGATCGAGCACATACTGATAATCGCGCATTTGTAAACCGTCGCCGTAGAGGGGCAGGGGTTTATTGTCAATGGCATTGGTCACAAAAACCGGCACAACTTTTTCCGGGTACTGGTAGGGGCCGATGTTGTTGCTGCCTCGCGTAATCGTCACCGGCACGGCGAAGCTGGTGTAATAGGCCAGGCACATCAAATCACCCCCGGCCTTGGCCGCCGAGTAGGGGCTGCGGGTGTGCAGCTTATCGGTTTCTTTGGAGCGGCCTTCCAGCACAGCCCCGTACACTTCGTCGGTGCTGATCTGGTGATAGCGCTCAATCTGATATTTTTTGGCTGCCTCTAGCAGGATGTAAGTGCCGTACACGTCCGTTTGAATAAAGCCCCCCGGCTCCATCAACGACCGATCCACGTGCGTTTCAGCCGCAAAGTTGACAATCGTATCAATGTTGAAGCGCTGCATCACCTCGTCAACTTCTTGCGGGTGACAAATATCGCCCTGGTAGAAGAAATAGTGGGGATTGTTTTCCACCGGGATCAGATTATCCAGATTGCCTGCATAGGTGAGCTTATCGAAAACGACGATGTTAATATCATCGTACTTGTTCAGCATCATCTGGACAAAATTTGAGCCGATAAAGCCGGCCCCGCCGGTAACAAGAAGATTTTTCATAAAATTTACCTCCCAGAAGGTGTATTTTAGCACGATACATTTTAGTACAGAAAAATAAGAGCGGGGTGTGAAAAAAGTTGGAAGATGGTTTGAATATTCACGCCCAAAAATTTTCGTAGGGCGGCATCCCTATGCCGTCCTATTATGCCGGGTCGGGTGGCGCTACCCGCAACGACCACCGTTGTAAGGCTCCATAGCCCAGGGCGCAGGCTAAACCTAACAGCGGAGGAAAAACCAAGAGCTGAAGGCCGGTAGCTAAAGCATATTGGTCGGCGATGAAGCCGGTGAAAGAAGCGCCCAGGCCGCCTGGCGCCCAACCCACCCCCATAACCAGCGCCGAAGCCAGCCCGATGCCCTGCGGCCAGGTTTCTTGAGCCATTACCACGCCAACCGGAAAACTTAACCCCAGCAACGCGCCGGTAACTCCTACCCAGACCATCTGCTCCAAGCCGGTAGCGTGTAGAAAAAACCAGATGGCCGGGCCAAGCAAAGCCGCGCTGACGGCCATCACTTGCCAGCGGCCAAAGCGGTCAGATAGATTACCGCCGGTCAAACTGCCCGCGCCGGCAGCAATCATAAATAGGGCCAGCATTTGCCCGCCAAAGGTCAGCGAGCCGCCCTGGCTTTGAATCCACTGCGGCAGGTAGGTCATCAGGGCTACCTGAACCCACGAACGGCACATGACGCTGACGACAATTAAAGCCAGGCCAAGTTTAGCTCCTGCGATGATCACCCCTTGTTGGAGGCGTTGGGCCGCCAGCCGCGCCGGCTGGCTGATCGCCACTTTTGCCTCCCGGTGGAGTTGGTGTTGCAGCGCCAGGCTGACTAACAAGGCCGCCGGGATGAGGACAACCGGCCCCGCCAGGCCTAACCAGCTTATTCCAGCCGCCACCACCATGGGGCTGAAAGCTGACCCCAGGTTACCGGCCACTGAAAAAATGGAGATGGCTGTTCCTCGCTTGGAACCGCCGCGGGCGCTGGTTAGCACCGCTCCGGCCGGATGGAAAGCCGCCGAACCTAAAGCGCCCAGGCTAACTAATACGAGCAGGGAGGGGTAATTCCAGGAAAAACCGGCCAGGCCCATAATCACCCCCATCCAGGCGACACTAAAAATCGTCATACGCTGTGCGCCCCAGCGGTCGCTCAGGTGGCCAAAGATGGGTTGGGTCAAGGCGCTGCTCAGGCTGCCTACCAGGGCAATGACGCCAATTTTGGTATAAGTTAAGCCCCAGGCATTAATCAGCAAAGGGTACATCACGGGCAGAAAATTAGCGCACAGTTCGATGGTGAGATGGGCTAAGGCCACCAGAAAAACGGACCGGATGAAAGCTAAGGTCATATATTTATAGCCCCCTTTTGAATTTCTAAAAACGGCAAAAGTGAGAAGCCCGGCAACTTGGCCGGGCTTTTTTGCTTCAGGTGCAAACTGTAGTAAACGAGTTGGGCCAGACCAGGCGGGTTAGCTTTTTTCCTCAATGGTGATGTCAATAATCCTATCGCCAGGAGGAGCATCGGGAGTGGTCTGGGGATCACGCGGGGTGATCTTTTTGGCTACATCCATCCCCTCGATAACCTGACCCAGGATGGTGAAACCCTCGTTGAGCTGAGGCGTAGCAGCGTAAGTGATAAAGAATTGGCTGCCATTGGTGTTGGGGCCGCTATTGGCCAGCGATAATACGCCCGGCTTATCAAAAGTATGCTCGGGTGTGACTTCATCGTCACAGCGGTAGCCGGGGAACCCAATGCCCAGATTGGTGGGGTCGCCGCCCTGGGCCACAAAATCGGGCAGGACGCGATGAAAGGTAACATCTTTATACCAACCATTTTGGGCCAAAAAGACAAAGCTATTGACATTCACCGGAGCGGTATCGGCAAAAAGTTCGACGACGATATCACCCTTTTCTGTTTTAATGGTCGCAATGTACTGTTTCTTGGGGTCAATGACCTGCTCCGGCTTCTCGAACCAGCGCTCCCGTAGTTGCATCAGTTTGATGAAAGCATCCAGGCCCTGGTAAGATAGGCCAAAACCCTCGGTCGGATAGTATACTTGGTTAATGATAAAACTGGGCGTGCCGTTGATGTTATTCTCAATCCCGGCCTGGTAATCGGCTAAAATTTTATCGGCATAGGTATCATTTTCCAGTTCGGTCTTGAACTTGTCGAGATCAGCCACCCCAATTTCCTGGGCATAATCAACCAACACGTCGACCATGTCAGCTTCGGGTTTGGCACTCCATTCGTCTTGGTGCTCAAATAACAGGTCATGCATCTCCCAGAATTTGCCTTGAGCGCCGGCCGCTTCCGCCGCCTCACTCGTAATCTGGGCTTTGTCGTGGATGGTTATCAGCGGCATATGGCGAAAAACCAGCCGTAATTTATCACCGTAATCTTGTCTGAGTTTCTCCACCACGGGAGAAATACCGGCACAGCCCGGTCATTGAAAATCGGCGTACTCGATCAGAGTAATCGGCGCGTTGGCCGATCCTTTAGACCAATCGTTGGTGGTGACAGTGGCAGCCTTATCATTGGTGGGAATCTCGATAGCCTGGCAGATGGCTTGCTTGGGCGCAGCCGGTGGCTTGGCGGTGGGGCTGGCTGCGGTCGCAGGTGGTTCGGCAATGGCTACCTCCTCGGTAGCTGTCGCTGCTTGAGCTACTTCAGCAGTTGCCGGGGTGGTGGCAGTCGCTTCTGTGGTTTGGTTTGCTGCAACCTGCTCTTGGGGTTGGGGAGTGGACTGAGCTGTACCCCCACAGGCAGCTAGCCACAAACTGGCCAAAAGCAGACCGGCCAACCAGGCTACTGGCGGGCGAAGTCGTTTGAACATAATATTCCTTTCTTAACTTGTAAAATAAACATGAACGATATTTTACCACAAATAGATGGGATGTCGAAGTGAGAGGAAGAACCGGTAAATCGTGGGTCTATTCGTGGACAACGACCAGGGTGCCGGAATTGTCCACGGTGGCCGTTACTTCAGTTTGACCGGGGGGAATGAGCGGACCGGCCCAGTCGAACAATTGCTTGGCGTGGCCGGTTTCCAGATTAACACAGCCATGGCTCATCGGCTGGCCGAAGTTGCTGTGCCAGTAAGTTCCATGCAGCGAGTATCCCCCATAAAAATACATCGTGTAGGGCACTTCCGGCAAGTAGTAGTTAGGACCAATCATCAGGGCCGACTCGATTTTCCAGTAGATGTTAAACGTGCCCAACACCGTTGGCGTGCCGGGTAGGCCGGTTGAAACGACAAAAGACATCACCGGCTTATCGCCCTCCCAGGCCGTCACTTGCTGGGTCGTCACATTTACCTCAATCCATTTTTCGCCGGGGTAAGCCGGTTGGTGGGCCAACTGTAACTGCCCAACTGACAGAGAGCCGGCATGATCAGGCGGGAACGGGCCGACCGGGCCGACAAGTTTAAGCGGATCGATAGAGACTGTCTCTACTGGGGTGGGTGTTGCTGGCTTGGCCACTTCTACCTCACCCTCGGTAGTTGCAGCGACCGCGGCCTCCGTTTGGGGCTGTTCTACCTCCGGTGTCTGCGAGCCTGCCGGACTTATTGCCTGGACATTCTGGGGCTGAATCGTATCGGCCAGGGAAAAGAAACCCTTGCTGCCGGGTTTTGAGGGCACTTCGATGATTTGAGGCGGCTCCGCCTGGGGTATCACTTCCTCTGGTTGCCTGATGCCCGGTTCGGAGGGTACTTGGCTGATGGGCGTTGGCTGTTCCACCAGGGTCATAGCGGAAATGTCGGATATTTTTGAGGCCGGAGCAGGTATCCAGGCGGCCAACGTTTCGGCCGGGACGAAAACCAACGCTCCCAGGCCAATGGCTATCAGCCCAATGGCTACGGCAATTAAAATAATACCAATAAAAGGATTAATCGTCCGGCGGGCGCGATGGGCCAAAGCGCCTTTCTTGGCCTGTTGCTGAACCTCCTCAGATAGGAGAATGGAGCGAATCGACTCTTCGCCGGCTTCTTCGGGGGCGCTTGCCGGAGAAGGCGGGGAAGCCGACTGTGTGGAGTTATCGCTTGGCTCAGGCTCTTCCGGGGGCAAGCCCAGGCGTACCCTGGCCCAGCGGATGCCGGACCTGGCCCGCTCGTTATGTGGGTCCAGGGCAAGTACCCGCTTGAGGAGACGAATGGTGTCTTGGGGCGAGGGCAAAACAAAAGCCAGCCAGAGCATAGCCGGGATGTTATTGGGGTCTTGTTTGAGGACGGTAATCAGGTGAGTTCTGGCTTCGTTTTCTTTGCCGGTACGAGCCGCTTCAATGCCTAGACGTAATCTATCATTGGGGTTTAGTGGTAAAGTACTCATTGATTGTCCACGCGCCAGAAGATGCCACTAGTTTAACATAGGATAGGTTAGATTGCAATACAATTGCCGATATTCGTGGTAAAATGACCGCCGACCGCCGACCGCCGTTATTCAATTTGAGCTTCCGGGAAGGTTTACCCCACTCATTTGGGTAGCCCCAATATCTCTTTTGTGGTAAAATGACCGCTGACTATAGACCGCCGACCGCCGCTAAAACTCTCTCCATTTGCGAGGGAAAGATCAGGATAGGTACGGCGGTCAGCGGTCGGCGGTCATTTCTATGCGCTTTGATATTCTCACTCTTTTCCCTGAAATGTTCGAGGGCGTTTTTAGCGCCACTATCATTGGCCGTGCCCATGAGTCAGGGCATGTCGAGATAGCCCTGCACAATATTCGTGATTACGCGCCCGGTAAGCACCGGGTGACCGATGATACCCCCTATGGCGGCGGCGGCGGAATGGTCATGAAGCCGGAGCCGATTTTTAATGCCGTCGAGGCCATTTTAGGCGTCGAAGTCCCCCCAGAAGGCTATCAAACTTTATTAACCCAGGGCTATCCCCCCATCATCTTGCTGACCCCGCAAGGCCGCCTGCTCAAACAAACCGTCGCCCGCGAGCTAAGTCCACACGAACGGCTGCTGCTGCTGTGTGGTCGTTATGAAGGCGTAGATGAACGTATCCGCCGATACCTGGCCACCGACGAAATCTCTATTGGCGATTATGTCCTCTCCGGTGGAGAAATCGCTGCTATGGTCTTGGTTGACGTGCTGACCCGGCTTATTCCCGGCGTCTTGGGCGACCCGGAAGCCACCGCCAAAGACTCCCACTCGGAGGGGCTGCTCGAATATCCCCACTACACCCGCCCCGCCGAATTTCGCGGCCATCCTATCCCTGATATTCTCCTCTCCGGCCATCATGCCAAACTGGCCGAGTGGCGGCGGCAGCAATCCCTGACCCGCACCCTGGCCCGCCGCCCTGATTTGCTGGCACCGGCTGACCTCAGCGACGCCGATCGGAAGTATCTGGCTAGTTTAGAGCATCACTCTCAGGACGAAGAAAATCCGGATTGAGTATCAAGTTGTACCCCAATTTGCCTGACTCTCCCTCCTTGTGCTATAATCTTTCTTCGTGACTGGCGGCAAGCGCCAGCACTTTTTTTGTAGACATTATTAAATCAAAAGAGATTTCTAACCAGAGAAAGTCGGGTTAAGTCCATAAAACGTAAAGCCTGATGATTACGATAAATATTAGCTGTTACGTTTTACGACCGACCACTTCTTTGTGGCTAAACGAGGTATAAACAATGGCTCATGCAGCAGATTTAATCCAATCGGTCGAATACCAATCTATGCAGCAAATCAGTAGTGAACGGCCTGATCTTCATCCCGGCGATACCGTCAACGTCCATGTCCGCATCGTCGAAGGCAACCGCGAGCGGATTCAGGCTTTTCAGGGCGTTGTGGTTGGCATTAAGGGCGGCGGCATCAATAAGTTTTTTACCGTCCGCCGTATTGCTGCACACGGAATTGGCGTGGAGCGCAGCTTCCCTTATTACTCGCCGCGTATTGAAAAAGTTGAAATCCTGCGCCATGCTAAAGTGCGCCGTGCCAAACTTTATTATCTGCGCCAACGCAGTGGTAAGGCGGCCCGCCTGAAGGAAAAACGGTTAGCGTAGTAGAAGACCGGAGGAATGGAAGAGTGGAAGATTGGTTGAAGCAAAACCCTCAACCTTCCAACCTTCCAATTTTCCAACCTTCCAACCTTCCAATTCTCCCCCATTTGCAAAAAGAAACAGCCCTGCGTGAGCAGGGCTATCGTTTTATAGCCGGGTTAGATGAGGCCGGGCGAGGGGCCTGGGCTGGACCGGTAATAGCCGCCGCGGTGATCTTACCGCTTGACCGGCCTGATTTAGCTCAGGCTTTGGTTGGCTTGAATGACTCCAAAAAACTAAGCGCTGCTCAACGGGAACACTTTTTTGAGGTGATCCAGAGCATGGCGTTGGCTGTTTCGGTAGGGCTGGCCTCGGCGGAACTGGTGGACAAAGTTAATGTCGTCGGGGCCACCCGCTACGCTATGGAACAGGCTTTGTCCAGGCTGGTCATTGCGCCGGATTTTCTTCTCATCGACCACCTCAAATTGCCCGCCATTACCTTACCTCAGGATGCTTTTCCCAAAGCCGACAGCATTTCGCTCACCGTCGCTGCCGCCTCGGTCGTGGCCAAGGTAACACGTGACCGTCTGATGGTACAATATAATCAGGAGTACCCCGGCTATGCTTTTCATCGGCACAAAGGCTACGGCACGTCCGCCCACCGGGCTGCTTTGAGTAAACATGGCCCGTGCCCTCTCCATCGCATGAGTTATGAACCGGTGAAAGAATGTGGCAAGTTGTTACTGATACGCAGTTAGTTGCTCTGCTTTCAACCCTCTTGCTGGACTGATTTTTATTCCCTGAGATAAACCAAAATCTGGCTCATACATTTAAATCGGCGGCGGTGATAGGCCGGATATACTCGGCCATGATAACAATTTGTGTGCCCAGAAATTGGCCGTGATTACGGTGAAAGATGAACCCGTGTCGCTCGTAAAATCTTCGAGCCGAGATGTTGCTGGCTTGGACCGAGACAAAACATTCGACCATCTGAGCCTGAGCCAGCGCATCGAAGCCGGTTTTGAGGATGACTGTGCCAATCCCGGCATGCTGGTCCTCAGGCAATACATACAGGCGGACCAGTTCGGCCCGGCGTCGGGTGGGGTGGTAACGCTGCAAAAAGTGCCCAAAGCCGACCAACTCCTGGCTCAGTTCGGCGACATAAAACCAATGTCCCGCCGTATTAATCGAGTCGCTCAGGTTTTCGGGCTTATAGGAACGCTCTAAAAACTCATACCGATTTTCGGGGGCAATGGTGTTATTATAGGTGGCTTCCCAGGTGACACGGGCAATGTGGGCTATTTGGGGCAAGTCGTCGTAGGTCGCAAAGCGGATAATCAACCCGGAGGGTAAAGCTGGCGACCTCTCAGTAAATTTTTCTTCCATAGAATAAATATCTTTCGACGCTATGAATCTCAATAATAACACAAATGGCGAGATTAGAGAATTCTTGTGAGAACAAGAAAAGGAACAGGTCAAAAACCTGGGAAAACGACCCCAGACCAGCCTGTTCCTACCACAACTTTCGGTTATTCGTGGCGAACGCCGGTAACCCAGGAGGAGAAATCGGAGGAGGTGTGCAGGATAAGTTTTTCCATCTTGTAGACATTGGGCATCTGGGCTTGGGTGCTGCGGGCAAAGCCGGTTACGATATAACCACGTTTGAAATAAGTTTCAAAAATATCGCGAGTCGACTCACGCCAACCGCGAGCGATGCTCAAATCTACCTTTTTGATGACATTCAAATCAGGTGGAATTTGAACCAGTAACATCTCATCGTCCATTTCCAAATCTTGCGCCATTGGACGAGGAAGATTCCCCTCCCAGGAAACATAGTTGACAAAGCGGTATTTTTTCTCACTTAGCCAATTTTCAGCCTGGGGGCGTGGCCCGGTGCTGCGAATGCGTTCCCGCACCCGGTCACTCATCAACATCCATTCCACCAGGAAGCGGTCGGTCGACAGGCCCACTTGGAGCGGATTGTTGACCGCACCATATATATCACGGGCGTAATGGCGGACTACTCCCCCCAACTTCTCGATATTGAGGGCAGCATTCTTACCCAATAGAGGATCATAAGTCCACACAATCAGGTCAATTCCCTGCCGGAGCATCTGATCACGTTGAGCCAATTTGAGCTTCATGCCGATGCCCAGGTCCTGGTATTGGGGTAGAACCCCCATACGTTGGGAGAAGTGATATAACTTGCTGCCCGACATGCCCAAATAGCCGTAGACAAATCCCACCAGTTCAGCATCAACATAGGCGCCAAGAAGCACGCCCCCATTGTGAGCAGCCGAAATCAGTTGGGTATACGGAAAAACCATCAAGTCCGTAAAACCCCATGTGGCCCGCTGAATTTCGTGGCACTTGCGCAAATCGGTTAAGGTATTGATAGGTCGGATTTTTACATCCATCCCGACTCTTTAATTTTGCTTGAATAAAAGCTGAGATTATTTAACACTGGCCCACCCCAAATGTAGGATATAGTATATCATTCTTAAATCGGGGCTGCAAGCCCCAACAAGGAATTAAGGCTGCCCCGTTACACTGCCTGCCTTATCTTGGGCTAATCCTCTAGCTTATGTTATAATAGCTGAGCCTATCTTCTGTAAAAGAGAAGCAGCCCAAATCAAGGTGAGATCTTACGACTAAAATGGCAGAACAACCCTTTCAATCCAACCCATCCATACCTCGTTTTAACAAGTCCCAACTGTTTATGCTGGGAGCCTCGGCTTTGGTTATAATCGTTTTTCTCTTCTTCCCGCCGGTTACCCTGCTCGATAAAACCCATGCCATTGGTTATGCCATTTGCCATCAACTTCCCGCCAGGTCGTTTCATTTTGGGGGGCAGCAACTCCCTTTATGCGCTCGTTGTACGGGTATTTATTTGGGGGCCTTGCTGGGAATAGTGGGCATGATCCTGTTGAAACGCTACCATTCCGTAGAGTTACCACCTACGCCGATACTGATTATACTAGCCACTTTTACGATAATCATGGGCATCGATGGGGTCAATTCCTATCTCACTTTTTTCCCCAGAGCGCCCCACCTTTACGAGCCACAAAATTGGTTGCGCCTGACGACCGGCACGTTGCACGGCCTCGGCATGAGCGCCATTGTTTTTCCGGTGGTAAACGGTGGCTTATGGCATGCCAGCCTGGTTAAACGTGAGCGGGTGATTAAAAGCTTCAAGGAGTTGCTGTTTTTTCTAATAGGTGCAGCCATTATTATTTTAGGTGTGTTGTGGCAACAACCCTTCCTGCTCTATCCGTTCGCTTTACTTAGCACACTCGGAGTAATCTTGATGCTTGGCATGGTTGGGTCTATGTTTGCTTTAATTCTGATGCGTCGGGAGGGAGCCGCTCGCTCCGGGCGAGATTTAATCTTGCCGGTTATGATGGGGTTGGCTATTGCTTTTTTAATCATTGGGGCGATGGATGGCGTTCGAGCCATATTAATGAGTTGGGCTAGGACACCGTTTTGAGAGTAGTTGTTTCCAGGACTTAAAGCATATTGAGTTTGTCCGTGTTCTGCTACTAAAATAGGAAGTGAAATTATTTAATAATATCCTTCCTATAGGGAGGGTGAGAACACGCTATGTTAGGACAAACAGTTCATCTCTTTATTAAAGCCCTGATTGTTGGCCTCCTGGTCAACGTCGGTTTACAACAAATTTCCACTGTATCGCCGCTACCGGTTCAACAGACCATATTACCTCACCAGATTCCTTTAATTCATTCCTCGGCCAACAATACTGAACTTCATCTTTCGGATCAGGTAGACAATGCTGCTCCTTAACCACCCGCCTAATTAGGTTTACCATTAGTAACTGCTCAGGTCACAGAGATACACAGAGGAAATTTTTCGGTTTTTCTCTATGTATCTCCGTGTCTTCTCCGTGCGCTTTGCGTCTGTGTAGCCTGGGAATAACCAACCTTAGTCTCAGTAGATCCAAAATTGGTGAGGCGGCCTCCCTATGCCTCTGCTACGCTGAATCTTAGACCCAACCCCGCAACTTGGCCGCCTCAGCCACTCGTTCGACCGAGACCAGATAAGCTGCCAGCCGGTTGTGAACCTTTTTAGTTTGGGCCATTTTGTGGACCGCCTGGAAGGCCTCCGTCATTTTCATGTCCAGCCGTTCATGTACCAGGGGTAGGGGCCAGTAGTAGCCGTAGGCGTTCTGGACCATTTCAAAATAACTCACCGTGACCCCACCGGCATTGCACAAAAAATCAGGGATCACATATAGACCGCGTTCATGCAGAATTTTATCGGCCTCAGGTGTGGTGGGGCCATTGGCTAACTCGGCAATGATTTTGGCTTTAATCTGGCCGGCGTTCTCTTCGGTGATAACATTTTCCAGGGCAGAGGGAAAAAGCACGGTCACATCTAGCTCTAAGAGTTCCTTGTTGGTCAGCGGGGTAGTGTTCGGCATCCCGACCACCGAGCCGGTTTCCTTTTTGTATTGTAAAGTTGACTCAACTCCAAGACCCTCTTCCTGGTAGATACCGCCTTTGGAGTCGGATACGGCGACCACGCGCATGCCCAATAGCTCTTGGACCAGTTGGTGGGCAAATTGGCCCGCATTACCGTAACCCTGGATCGCGGCCGTCTTGCCTTTTAAATCAATCCCTAAAACTTTGGCTGCTTCCCGCACGATGAAAATACCGCCGCGAGCGGTGGCATCCCCGCGCCCGGCCGAGCCGCCCAACGCCAGCGGCTTGCCGGTAATCACCCCCGGTGTGTAGTATCCCCGGATGATGCTATATTCATCCATCATCCAGGCCATGATCTGCGGATTGGTGTAGACATCCGGGGCGGGGACATCTACCTCCTCGCCGAGAATTTTCCAGATAGCCCGGATGTAGCCCCTGGCCAATCGTTCCTGTTCGGTTGGGGATAATTCTTTGGGATTGCAGACAACGCCGCCCTTACCCCCACCCAGGGGAATATCTACGACCGCCGTTTTCCAGGTCATCCAGGCGGCCAACGCACGCACGGTATCCAGGGTTTCGTCGGGATGCCAGCGCAGGCCACCTTTACACGCGCCCCGGGCATCGTTGTATTGCACCCGGTAGCCTTTAAATACCTTAACGCTGCCGTCGTCCATACGCACTGGGATGCTCACCGTCAGTTCGCGCATGGGTTCCCGTAATAGGGCATGGGTTGCCGGATCGAGGCCCAAAATGGCAGCGGCTTCGTCAAGTTGACGTTGAGCAATTTCAAATGGGTTATTGTTAGACATGGTAAAGCCTTTCCATAGTTGAAAAATTTTATCGCATAAAAAAAGCGAACTCCCCTTACCCATCAGGTTGGTTCGCTTTTAAGCCGACAACAAATTAGAACGGTAACACCTCCTGGTGAGGCACGCCTCATCGCGCCGTTAAGAATATTCAATTACACTCTAAATTATACCCCGAATCCCACCCGGCTGACTAGTGACGAATGCCATCTTATCGTCGTGTCACTTTGTCACATTTTGAACCTGTAACTGTTCTCGCAACACCTGCTCGGCCAATTGGGGATTGGCCTTGCCTCGGGTAGCTTTCATCACCTGCCCAACCAAAAATTTGAGGGTTGTTTCCTTGCCGCCTTTGAATTGAGCTACCGGCTCGGGATTAGCGGCGATGACCTGCCGGGCAATCTCGGCA
The DNA here is from genome assembly GCA_964622215.1 of uncultured Caldilineaceae bacterium. Taxonomy (GTDB): domain Bacteria; phylum Chloroflexota; class Anaerolineae; order 4572-78; family J111; genus DSQQ01. The sequence continues at coordinate 12,526 of CAZUNT010000024.1, read as the reverse complement.
ATTTGGTCTGTGTCGCTGATCTGCCGCAGGCCCAATTCTTCTACGATCTCTTGCGGCGGGCGGCCGGTGTTTAACATGACGCCAAAGGTTTGTTTGGCTCCCGGCTGGTTGATAGTGTTGCTGTTAACCAACTCAATTAATGCCACCAAATGCTCCGGTTTGATCTTGACCTCGGAAATCTCGATATCACGCTCACCCAACAGGCGGAAAAGCTCACCGGAAACCCAATTGCTGATGAGTTTGGGCGTCACTGCCGGATGCCCTAACGCCGCCGCGACCGCCTTTTCGTAATATTCGGCAATACCTCGATCCTCGCTCAAAATCAGCGCCTCTTTTTGGCTCAGGCCAAACTCACCAGTGTAGCGAGCCAGCTTAGCGTTGGGCAATTCAGGTAAACGGGTTTTGACCTGCTCGATCCAGGCCGGGTCTAAATTTAGCGGCGGTAAATCCGGCTCCGGGAAATAGCGATAGCCGGTATCGCCCTCTTTGGTCCGCTGCAAAACGGTGATGCTGCGATTTTCATCCCAACCCATCGTCACCTGCTCGATGCGACCACCTGTGCTGAGAACTTTTTTCTGCCGCTCGATTTCATAGGCGATGGCGTTACGCACTGAGCGGAAGGAGTTGAGATTCTTGATCTCCACCTTGGTGCCCCATTTGCCACCTCCCACCTCTTTCAGCGACAGATTGACCTCGCAGCGCATAGCCCCTTTTTCCATATCGCCGCTGCTCACGCCCAGATAGCGCACCAGTTGGCGCAGTTTGGAAACGTAGGCATAAGCCTCCTCCGCCGAGTGGATGTCGGCCTCGGTCACAATCTCCACCAGCGGCACGCCGGCCCGGTTCAAATCCACCAGGCTGTAATTATCAACATGCACCAGCTTGCCGGTGTCTTCTTCCAGGTGAACCCGCCGGATACGGATACGCTTGGTTTTGTCGTTACCCTCGACCTCAATATCCACATAACCGTTCCGGCACAGGGGCAACTCGTACTGCGAAATCTGGTAGCCTTTGGGCAGGTCGGGATAAAAGTAATTCTTGCGGGCAAAGACGTTGTGCGGCTGGATTTCACCGTTCAAGGCTAGGCCGATCATAATGGTGTACTCGATGGCCTTTTGATTGATGACCGGCAGCGAACCGGGCATGCCCAGGCAAACCGGGCAGACGTGGGTATTGGGCGGCACGCCAAAAAAGTCGGCGCTGCAGCCACAGAACATTTTGCTCCTGGTGTTCAGTTCGACATGGACTTCCATGCCGATGATAGGTTCGTAGGCCATTAGTGATCCTTATTCAGCCAGAGGCTCAAGGTATTGCTGCAATGTATTTTTAAGGATAATATACCACCGAATTTAGACTTTCGCTAACCCTGCAACTGGGGCTATCTCGCCTCCAGGCAAAGCTGACGCCGGGGGTCACGCACTAAAATTTGCAGCACCAGGGCCGTGGCCAGCCCGCCGATGACGGAGACCAGAAAAGCCGCCGGGTAGCCGGCCGTATCGGCCAGCCAGCCTCCGATGAGGGGGGCCAAAATTGTGCTGGGCGCAACCAGGGTGTTAGCCAGGCCGATATAAGCCGGCCGTTCGGCTTCGCTGCCAAATTCCAGGGTCATCGCCAGGCCAATGGTCCAGACGGCCACATTGGCCACGCCGGCCAGGCTGAAGACCAGGTAAAACCAGTTTAAACTGGGGGCCAGCCAGGCCAGCAGGGCGCTGGCAGCGGCGGCATACACTCCAACCCCCATCACCGTGCGGTGCCCCCACCGGTCGCCAATCCATCCCATCAGTGGGTTGGTCGCAATTTGCGCCCCCATATAAACACTGGTCATCAGGCCGGCCATGCCCTCACTCATCCCGTGATGGCGCACCGCGTAAACGGCGTAAAAGCCGAAGGCCATTGTCGCCAGTTGCGACAGCGCCCTGGCGACCAGGAACCAACAAAAATTAGCGTCGCGCCGTAAAATGACTTGGAAACGTCCCTGGAAGGCTGATTGATGGGTGTTTAAGCCAACGGGTACACTTTCCGGTTCGCGGGTCTGGGCCAGAAAGGTCCACGACAGCGTCAGCGAGATACTGGCCAGCAGGAAGCAGACGGCAAAGTTAGTGGGCGGGGCGAGCCGTTCCAACAGCAGGCCCGCGGCAATGGCGCTCAGACTCCCACCCAGATTGGCCGCTGCCGATTGGGCCCCAAAGAATATCCCCCGTCGGTTAACCGGCATAATTTTGCCGATCATAGCCTGCCAGGCGGTCGCCGTAAAACCGCCGCCCAGACCCTGCCAGATGAGCAGCCCAAAGGTCAGAAGTAAAGCCAGTTTGGGGCCCAAGCTAGGCATAAACCAGGCCACCACAGCCAGCCCAAAGAAGGGGAGTCTTTCATGTAAGGTCATCAGCACCACCATCGGCTTGTAGCGGCTCAGGCGAGTAACACGATCGACGGTCAGGAGTTGAGGTAACTGCCAGCCTACACTGTGGATGGCTGAGACCAGGCCGATCAGGATGGCCGAGTCGGTCATCGTGCTGACGAACAAAGGCAGGATGGTCACAAACGAGGCAAACCCCAAAGCAAAACCAAAGAAATTACCATCGAGAACGTTGACAATAAAATTGAAACGTAGGTTTTTGTTGATTTCAGTGTTCATGCCGATTCAGCTTACATAACCAAAAATATCCCAAACACGATTTGGGATAAATTTGGTTTATACGATTATTTTGGGTAAAGATGGCTGTAATTTGGGATAATTCGGGTCTAACTGCTCTCATCTCCCAACAAGCCTAAATGTGAATGGTCGCCCAGGGTGAATTTATAGGCCCGCGGGCGGATGGGCGAGCGATGGACAACCACATGGCGGCCAATCAGGCTGTCTTCGATGCGCCGGTTGATGTTGCGAATTTGGCTGTGCTCCAAAACAATTGAGCGGGAGATTTCGGCATTTTCAATCAAGCAGTGATGGTAAATGCTGGTGAAAGGGCCGACATAAGCATTGACGATCCGGGTCTCCTTGCCGATGATGGCCGGGCCGCGCACCACGCTATTGATAATTTCTGCGCCTTGCTCAACCGTCACCCGGCTGTCTACCTCGCTAGCGCGGTCAATATAACCCTCGACGGTGGGCTTAAGTTCTTCCAGAACCAGACCGTTGGCTTCCAGCATATCGCCGGGACGGCCCGTATCAATCCACCAACCGCGATGGACATAGGGATGGACGTTATAATCGTGATCCACCAGCCACTGAATCGCGTCGGTAATTTCCAGTTCACCGCGCCAACTGGGAGCGATGGCTTTGACCGCCTCGAAAATGTGTTGATCGAACATATAAATGCCAACCAGGGCTAAATCGCTGGGTGGCTCTTTAGGTTTTTCGATCAGTTTGATAATCTGTCCCCGCTCGTCAAGGAGAGCCACGCCATATTGTTCTGGTCGGTCCACCCGGGTCAATACAATTTGGGAGTGATAGTCGCTGCTGGCAAATTGGGCGATGAGGGGACTAATGCCGCCCTGGATGACATTGTCGCCCAAAAACATGACAAAACGGTCATCCCCCAAAAAATCCTCCGAGATTTTAACCGCGTGGGCCAAACCCAACGGTGCATCCTGGGGAATATAGGTGATATTAACGTTCCACTGTTTTCCCGGCCCTACGGCCCGTTTGATTTCCTCAGCCGTGTCGCCGACGACGATCCCAATATCGCTGATGCCGGCATCGCGGATGGCCTCGATAACCCGGAATAACACCGGCTTGTTAGCCACCGGGATCAACTGCTTGGCGCTGGTATAGGTAAGGGGATACAGGCGTGTGCCTTTACCGCCACTTAAAATCAATCCTTTCATAGGTAAACCATCCTCCTTGATTTGGTTATAGAATACAAGTTGCAGGTAACAGGTTGAAAGTTGAAGGTTGAACATTACAAGATTTCTTGCAACCCGTAACCTTTAACCTATAACCTGCAACTTGCACCCTGCTGCCTGCTGCTTTGCTAAATGAATACAGGTTTTAACATAACCACCTCGTCGTTGACCACTGCCAAGGGTCTGGCCCCAACCATCGCCTCGGCTTCCGCCTGGCCGACGATTTTGGCAGCCACATTGCGAGCCGCAGCCAGGGTGGGGGGGCGATGATGAGCGTGGTGCGCATCTGAGCTGATGATATGGACCATACCATTTTGAAGCATGGTTTCGGCTACTTTTTTGGCTCGCCAGTCGTCATTGCCGGTGAGACTGGTAGCTGTGATTTGGGTCAAGCCGCCTCGAGCCAGGAATGGCTCGATCACGGTCAGGTTTTCCTGAATGGGACGAATCCGTTCGGGATGGGCCATGATCGGGATATAGCCCCGGTCAAACAACTCCCGGAGCATAACATCGGTATGTTTATCATAGTGATGAAACAACGGTTCGGCTAAAACGTAGCGGCTGTTAGCCAACGGTCCGGCTAACTCCTTGTCCCAGTCGTCAAACATATCATCGTATAGCCGAACTTCGTGGCCGGACAGGATAGTCAGCCGGATGCCGGCTTTATCTAACTCGGCTTGCAAGTTAGCCACTCGTTGAGCTACTTGCAGCCGGGAGAGACGGGTGCAATCTCGGTGGTGGGGGGTGGCAATCAGATGGGTCAAGCCGTCGGCTACCGCCAGGCGGGCCATTGCCAGGCTCTCGGCCATGTCTCTGGCCCCATCGTCTACTTCAGGGAGAATGTGAGTGTGGATATCGATCATTTTTTAATATTCTTTCTAGCATGAAAGTGGGGGACGATAATCGCCCCCCGCTGTCATTACGGAGTAAGTTGAGATTTGAAAGTTTTGTTATTTTCTAAGTGTATTGAAGTGTAGCATCCGCCGGCGCATTGGTCAAAACAGCTCCAATCAGGCGGGCATTGACTTTTTCCAAGCGATCTTTAGCCGCTTTGACGTGATCTCGCTGGGTGCTGCTGGCCTTGACGATCAACAACACCCCATCCACCTTCGAGGCCAGCAGCGAAGCGTCATTAACGGTGATAATAGGCGGGGCGTCAAAGATGACCATATCGGCCAGAGTAGCCAGATGGGCCATCAGGGCCTCCATCTTGTTTGAGGCTAACAGTTGGCCGGGAATGGGCGGCAGCGGGCCGCTGGTTAATACGCGCAAGCTAGTATTTGGGATGGTTTGCAAGGGGGGCTGTTTAAAGGCGTCGTCATCTCGAAACAAATTGGTAAACCCTCGCTCGTTGGACAGACCGAATAAAGTATGTTGAGCCGGTTTGCGCAAATCTGCATCCACCAGGATCACCGGCCGGTCACCGTCGGCCATCACCACGGCCAGGTTGGCCACGGCGACACTTTTGCCGTCGCTAGGCGCGGCGGAGGTGACTAACAGGGTATGAATTGGCTCATCTACACTGGAAAACTCGATGTTAGTTCGCAGGGTACGATAAGCTTCGGCAGCGGCAGAACGGGGGTCGGTTAGGGTTATAATGGCATCTGTTGGCATAATGTAACTCTAAAGAATGACCGGGGACCGGGGGTGGAGGGTCGAGGTTTATATCCCGGTCTTCGGCCTGATTTTTAAGGTGTGCTCCGCAGTTTCGGGATAAGCTGGCGGCGTTTTTCTGTGCCGGCATGGGCTGTGTCGCCGGAAGTAGGCGGAATGGCTCCCAAAACGGTTACACCGATAGCCCGCTCGACATCGCCGGCGGTGCGGAGGATGTCCATTTCCAACCATTCCAGGAAGAAAATGACCATCACCCCCACTAACACCCCAAACAGACCGCCGGCCAGAGTGTTGATTTTGGTTTGGGGAGAATATTGCTCCGTGCCCAAGTTATAAACACTGTCCAGCATCCTGACCTCGATCCGGTCGCGTTTATCTTGCTGCTGGTTCCACTGATCGCGGTTTTCGATAAAAACTTTAGCCATTGTATCAACTATATCCATCGCCACTTTGCGATCCCGGTCGCGGGCTTCAATTTCCAGGGTGAAGGTAGAACTATCGGGGTTGACAAAGAGTTTTCCCAGCAGCGTCAGGGTATCCATATCAAGTTGCGCCCTATTGATGACCTCTTGGGCCATGGTATGGGTGCGGATGTTCTCGGCGTAGTTGCGCAGCAGGTCTTTCAGACTGTTGCTGGATCCCCAGTCGGTGGCCCGCGCCGGCACCACGCTCAATTTGACGCTGGCGCTGTAAATAGGCGTCTGCATTTTGCTGAAAACAAAGGCGCTGGCGGCGGCGATGGCAGCCACGACCAGAATAATCCAGCCTCGTTTGCGCAAAATCCTCAGATAATCGCTGATCTCCATAAGCTCAAACTACCTTTCTCAATAACCCAAGAACCCTATTATACCATAGAATTCTTAGCGCGTCTGTCTTGGGACTTCGGCCAGCACGTCGATACCCATCGCTTCCAATTCCGGCCGACCCCGCACGCTGTCGTCCAGGTAATCCAGTAGAAAAATTAACGCCAGCCCGGCGGCTAAAGCCAGGAGCAAGCGCACCGGCAGGTTGAGCCGTTGGGTCAGCGAGGGGGGGGTGGCGGCGGGAGGCGAGGGGAGATCAATAACTTTGACCAGAGCGGTAGATGTGCCCAGTTGAGTCAAGTATTTTGAACTATCCTGCTCCATTACGGCCATAATGGCCTGGGCGATGCCGGCCAATTCGTCGGCATTATCCCAACTTACATTCAAACGCAAAATGCGATGCTGTTTTTCGGCTACGGTCACGCCGCTGATCTTACCCGGTGGAACCTGGATCGTGCTACCCATTTCGCTGAGTTTTTGGTTGACATCTGCCGCAAATTCCTGGCTGCTGACAATCACGCTCATATCGTCGGCCAGATACTCCGAAGCCAGCCAGGCATAGTATTTATCGTAAGTGTACTGATCTGCCAGTTCTTGGGGCCTAACTCCCACTGTAAAGCGCATCGTCGTGCTGTAGGTCGGCGGTGGTGTTTGCTCAGTCAAGAGGCTGGCGATGGCAACCACGATTAGCATTAAGACCGGGATCCAGGCTCGTTTCCAGATAATCTGCCAGTAGTATCTAAGCTCCATGTGCGCCTTTCAGTCTATCATACCGCCAGCCCGATGTCATCGGGCAATTAGCGGAAATCAAGTATTAAAGTATAGGCCACTCCTCCCACTTTTGCAAGATAAAATCGCCTAACTCCCGCTTGAAACGCTCGACGCTAAAATGTTCGGCGTTGGCGCGGGCGACGGTTGGATCAAAGGACAACCGCTCAAATCGTTCGATGGCCTCAATTAGCGCCTCAACCGATGGCTCGCGGAAGAAAAGACCGGTCTCCCCTTCAATAACCGTATCCAGCGCGCCACCTCGGCCAAAAGCAATGACCGGGCGACCAGCGGCTTGGGCCTCAAGGGGAGTAATGCCAAAATCTTCAAAGCCGGGGAAGAGAAAGGCCCGGCAGTTGGCCAGCAGTTCGGCGGTTACGTCGTCTGGCAAACGCCCCTTGAACTCTACTGTTGGGCCGGCCAACGCCTCCAGGCTGGTCCGGTCGCGCCCGTCGCCGACAATAATCAGCCGCTTGCCCAGGCGAGTCAGCGCACGCACGGCCAGGTCAATCCGTTTGTAGGGAATCAGCCGGGAGATAATCAGATAGAAATCACCGGGAGATTGGCCCGCCGGCAAGGGTTGAAAGCGGCTGGTATCCACCGGCGGGTAAATAATGACTGAGTCGCGCTGATAATATTTTTTGATGCGAGCTTGAATGTCTTTGGAGATGGCGATAAAGTAATCCACACCGGGTTGCCTATTTCCGTCCCCCTGCCCCCCTGCCCCCCTGCCCCCCTGCTCTTGTTGCGCGGCCTCAAAGTCCCATCGCCGTAAACGTTCGATCAAGGGTCTGATGATCCAGCCCACCCAGCGGCCAAAACCCTCGCGAGCGGCATAACCCTGATAATCCCACACATAGCGGGTAGGGGCCAGGCAGTAACAGATATGCAGTTGCTTCGGGGTGTGGCGCAGGCCGTGGATAAAGCCACTCTTGTTCGACAAGATCACATCGTAGCCGCCGAAGTCTATGCTCTCGACAGCCAGGGGATAGAACGGCAGGTAGGGCTGGTGGCGGCGGTGAATGGCCGGGGCGCGATCCAGCCAGGTGGAGTGAATATCCCAGCGGCGATAGACCTCCGGCATCAACTCGGGGCCGTAAATGGTGGTGAAAACCGGCGCGCCGGGGTACATTTCTACCAGCCGTTCCAGTACCCGCTCCGCGCCGCCCATTTGGTTAAGCCAATCATGGGCCAGGGCAATTTTCATGCTAGATCAGAAAGCGCAGCCGGGCCATAAAATCACCCACTTCCTTCAGCTTGCGGGCGCTGGCCTCGTCGTTACGGCTGCGGAATTGTTCAACCACACCTTCCAACTCGGCAAAAAAGACGCCGTCACAGGCGCTGATGTTGCTGCTGATAATTTTTTGCAGCTCATCTCGGTCCCTGGCCCGGATGATTTTTTTGATCACTTCTTGGGCTTCTTGGTGGGTCATAGCAGTAAACAGTAATCAGTAGTCAGTAGTCAGTAGTCAGATGATTTCTTGCTACCTTGCTACACTGCTACTGGCTATTGTCTGGCTCCTCTCTCAATAAATTATGAGGCCAAATAATAACATAGCCCCCTCTAATTATCAATTGACAATTGACAATTGACAATTGATAATTAATAATTGGAGTTATGTTACAAGATTTGCTCAAGCGTGGCCCCGGTCAAACCATAGCCTTTTTACCCCACCCTGAAGCCTCCCTGTTGGCCGAGACAATGATCGCCTTTGCCAATGCTGATGGCGGCACCATTTTCTTTGGTCTTGACGAACAGGGGCGGGTGGCTGACTCGATGATGGACGAGGCTGTTCAAGGACACCTGGTGCGCGCTTTGCTCATGTGCCGCCCGCCGGTAGTGACCCACTGGGAGCAACACGAGGCGCCGGGTGGAATGGTAGTAGCCTTAAAAATTCCGCGCAGCCCGGAGTTACATGCCCTGGCCGATGGCCGGGTGTTGACTCGAGTTGGGGCAGAAAACCGGCCTCTCGGCGGTGAGGCCATCCGCCACCTGGCGGCGACCAAATCCAGCGGTGATTTCGAGAGTGAACCGGTGGAAGGAGCCACCCTGGTTGACCTGGACAAGGCGGTGCTGGACGAATACATGCGCCTCTGGACCGAGCGTGGCCATCGCCTCAATGCGGGTGGCTTGCAGGATCATCTGGTCGAGATGGGGGCTATGATCGAAGATGGTACGCCCACCGTAGCCGGGATGCTGCTCTTTGGCAAACATCCCCAAACATTTTTGCCACAGAGTGGGCTTATTTTTGTCAAATTTTTAGGCAAAGAGGCGCGCGGGCGCGATGGCTTGGCCGGTTATGGCCGACGGATTGAAATTGAAGGTCCGGTAGCTCGTATGATCGAGCGGGCCTGGCAAGTGGTCAATGAAGAGATGCGGGTTGAGGCGGTGGTCAATGGACTGCGCCGGGAAGAAAGATCGGAATATCCACGCTTCGCCGTGCGCGAGGCTCTGGTCAACGCCGTTTGTCACCGCGATTACCGCCTGAGTGGCCGGCGAGTCGAAATTCGGATGTACGAAGATCGACTGGAAGTCATCAGCCCCGGCGGTTTACCCGGCTATATCACCCTCGACAACATTGTAGAAGAGCACTTCTCTCGCAATCCGCGCCTGGTGACCGGCCTGTTCCAGTGGGGTTACATCGAGGAGTTGGGGTTAGGTATTGACCGGATGATCGAAGAGATGCTGCAATACGGTCACGCCGCCCCTAATTTTGAGGCCAAGCCCTATTCATTCACCGTGCGCCTTTACAATACCCTGGAACGTGCTCCTGATCGGCGTTGGCACAGCAATATGAACGAACGCCAGATGCGAGCCATGACCCTTCTGGAACAAAACGGACGGATCACCAACCGGGATTACCGCCAACTCTGCCCGGACGCCAACCCAGAGACGCTGCGCCTGGATTTGGTGGATTTGGTGGATAAGGGACTGCTGCTGAAAATAGGGGATAAGAAGGGGACGTATTATATTTTGAAGTAATAGGGAGTAGGGAGTAGGGAGTAGGGGAAAATCTGCCTTTAACTTTCTTGAAGGATTTGGGCGCGAGGGGGGTAAAATTAGCCGGATGCCTCAGTTGTAAATCATCAATCCAATATTAATCCAATAAAACAGGTTAATGAGGAATCAGATGTGGCAAACGTTGGCCGGTGCCAGGGTATGGGTCACTAAAGTTTTGCTTCCGGTTATGCTTGGTTTTGTCTTGACGCTGAGTCTGGTCAGTCGCATCGTTTGGGCGGATGCGCCACCGGATAAACTTGCCTCACTACCCTCTACCGGAAAAACCTCCGACGCCGGCGATCAGTCCATTTTACCGTTTACCTATGCCCGCGTTGCCACCGATGATGTGTGGGTCTATGACACCGCCGGCATCACCCCCCTTCGTCCGTTGGGGGTCGGGTATGTTTGGGTCAGCCTGACCAATACCCAACTCATCACTCAAAATAACCAGATATGGTATCAGATTAACCCTGATGAGTATGTCCAGGTTGACCGAATGTCCATCTTCACCCCTTCGACTTTTCTGGGAGTGGAATTGACCGGAACCCCTACCCTCCCTTTTGCCTGGACAATCTTCGAGATGTGGGCCTCGGCTGAAGCGGGAGCGCCGGCGATGAAAGGCGCTCCTCTGCTAAAACGTTATACCCTGGTGTCAATTCTGGAAGAACAAGTAGTTGGCGACCGGACGTGGTACCGGATTGGGCCGGATTTATGGCTGGAGCAGGCCAATCTGGGGGTGGTGAAGCCCGTAACCCGGCCGGAGGAGATCGGCCCAGCCGATCAGTGGATTGAGATAAACCTGTATGAGCAAACCCTGGCGGCTTACGAAGGTGACCGGATGGTTTATGCTACGCTTGTTTCATCAGGGCTGCCTTATTGGCAAACCCAACAGGGCCTCTTTCGGGTCTGGCTCAAGGTGAAGCAGGGCAAAATGAGCGGGCGAGACGGCTACCCGGATTACTATTTCCTGGAAGACGTGCCCTGGACGATGTATTTTAATGGTCAATTTGCCCTGCATGGAGCTTACTGGCATGACAAATTTGGCTTGCGCCATTCGCACGGCTGCGTAAATCTATCCCCCCGAGATGCCAAGTGGTTATTCGATTGGGCCACTCCAACGACCAGCCGTTACAACTTTACTCTAGCTACCGACAAAAACCCAGGCACGTGGGTTTGGGTGCATGAGTAATAGGTTACATGTTAAAGATTGTACGTTGTCTTATAACCCGCTTCGCGAACCTTCAACTTTTAACTCGTTACTTTCCTGTATCGTCTCCTGGTGAATAACTCCATCGAACATGGTGATAACCCGGTCCGCAAACCCGGCCATACGAGGGTCGTGGGTGACGAAGATGACAGTTTTGCCATGCGCCTGGTTGAGCTGGCGGATGAGCCGCATAACCTCGAATCCGGTTTCGGAGTCGAGGTCGCCGGTCATCTCATCGCCGATGATGATCGGCGGATCATTGGCCAGGGCGCGGGCAATGGCTACCCGCTGCTGTTGGCCGCCGGAAAGTTCGCTGGGATAGTGGTCCATACGGTCGGCCAGCCCCACTTGCTCCAACAACATAGCGGTCCGGGCCTTGCGCTCTTTACGGTTGAAGCGGCCAGCCAGAACCATGGGCGCTTCGACGTTTTCAAAGGCAGTGAAATTGCCGAGCAGATTGAAGGTTTGGAAGATGAAACCCATTTTGCGCAGGCGCAGCCGGGCAACCTCTTCTTCTTTCATGCCGATGATATTCTCGCCGTCAATAATGATGTGTCCCCGGCCCGGTTCGTCCAGGCCGCCCAGCAGGTTGAGCAGGGTGGTTTTGCCGGAACCACTTGGACCCATCAAGCACAACATTTCGCCCCGCTGTACCTCGATGCTCACACCTCGCAGAGCCGGCACAGCCTCTTTACCCATCAAATAGCTTTTATGCACGTTGTCAACACGGATAATGGAGTTGTTCATTTCGCTTCACGTTTCGACGGATATTTTACCGCATTTTTGACTAACTTGTCGAAAATTATCTCCGCCACATCACACTCCAAAATGTCGGCCAGGCTAAAGCAGTAAATCAGTACATCGGCCAGTTCTTCGGCAATAGCCTGTTTAGCTTCAGGATCTTGTTGAGATAAAAGCACCGCTTCAGCGGTCGTCAACCATTGAAAATGTTCCATCAACTCGGCCGCTTCGATGGCGATGGCCATGCTCAAATTTTTGGGTGAGTGGAATTGCCGCCAATCCCGTGCATCTCGAAACTCGCCTACGGCCTGCTGGATAGCAGCGATAGAGGTGGTGTTTTCAATACTCATATTTATCCTTGGTGGTGATGTCCATAGCAAACGAGGGAGATTGTAGCACAAATTGCTTGGCTATGCCTATTTAGTGGAGTATAATGTCATGAGTGGTTACGCAAAGCGTTCAGTAGTCAGAATAGGACCTTATCAATTAACTTTTTGTACATTGAGCAAGAAGTTTAACACAGAGAGCACAAAGGATGCACAGAGGAAC
>CAZUNT010000023.1:13506-51555 GCA_964622215.1 uncultured Caldilineaceae bacterium | reverse complement strand
AAAAGGACTTTTCGTGAAAATCTACAAAATTTTATATCCACACATCTATGCCTGGGACACCCTGGAAGAGAAGCACTGAAGCATTGAAAAGGCTGAAAACACTGAGGGCTGGCTTCAGCGGACTCAATCCTCCAGTGATCCTCTCAGTAGAACCACTGAGCCACTGAGGAGGATGACCCCACTGAAAGAGCGATTTAATTCAGTGTCTTCATTTAGTCCAGTCCTTCAGTGATTCTCTCGCTTGAATCACTGAAGCATTGAAAAGGCTGAAAACACTGAGGGCTGGCTTCAGCGGACTCAATCCTCCAGTGATCCTCTCAGTAGAACCACTGAGCCACTGAGGAGGATGACCCCACTGAAAGAGCGATTTAATTCAGTGTCTTCATTTAGTCCAGTCCTTCAGTGATTCTCTCGCTTGAACCACTGAAGGGGTGTATCATTCAGTGTCTTCAATCAGTTCAGTGTTTCAGTGATTCTATCTATCGAGGCAACCCATGACCGAACCCTATGTAAAAACCGAATATCCCCTCTCCGACATCACTGCCCGGATTATTGCCGCTGCTACCGAAGTCCATTGCCAATTGGGGCCAGGCTTTGAAGAAGTTATCTATTAGCGCGCCCTGGCCCGCGAATTACCGGCGCACGGCCTGGAATTTAGCCGCGAGGTCTGGATAGACATCTATTACAAAGGTGAAAAGGTGGGGCGTAAACGGATAGACTTCATCATTGACCAGGTTATGGTCGAAATCAAGGCCAAGGCCGAACTGGAGCCGGTTGACTTTGCCCAAACCCTCTCTTACCTGAAGGCATCCGGTTACAAAGTCGGCTTACCACTCAACTTTGGCAGCCCTAAATTGGGCATCAAACGCCTGGCCAACTAATCATGAAATCATTGACCTATGTATGCTAGTTGACTGACAGATTTAACATTGTAGTCCAAATTTACCGCAGAGAGCACAGAGGTCGCCGAGAAATTTATTAAAATCTCTACGTTCTTGGTGTCCTCAGTGGGAAAAGATTAATTTTGTCAGTCAACCAGTATAGGGGATCAATCTTGTCAAAGTTAATGAAACTTCTTGTACTCGATATTGACGGCGTTTTTTCCCAGGGTGAAGCTTGGCCCTTTGATCTAAAGCTATTGGGACGCCTGGCGGTTCTAAATCAACGCGCCCGCAGCGGGGAAGCCGTCCCGGCGGTGACGCTCAACACCGGGCGGCCCTCAGCTTACGTGGAAGCTGTCATGCAGGCAATTAATGGCTGGCAGCCAGCTTTATTTGAGAGCGGCGCGGGGCTTTATTTTCCGCAGAGCTACCAATTTGTCACCAGCCCAACCCTGACCCCCGAACATTTAGCCGAGCTGCGGCGTATCGTCGAACGGGTGGATCGAGCCGTGGTTCAATCCGGGCGGGCTTACTGGCAGCCGGGCAAGAGTGTGTGTTACACCCTCTTTGCCCGGCCGCCTCTAACCCTGGCCGACTTTGTGGCTGAAGTCAAGGAAATCGCAGCCGAAATTGCCGGGGAAAAATTTGTGGTCATTCCGGCCAGGCATGCCCTCAATATTCATCCGGCGGGTATTGACAAGGGGACCGGCTTGTTATGGTTGGCCCAGGCGACTAACCTCGATCCGGCTGAGATGGGGGGCGTGGGTGATACGACGGCTGACCTTGACTTTCTGAAGCTGGTGGGGTGGTCTGCCGCGCCGAGTAATGCCATCCCTGAAGTCAAAGCCGTCGTGAATTTTGTGGCTTCGCGGCCTGATACGGCGGGATTGCAGGAGATTTTGGACTACTGGTCGTTGGGGTGAGTTACGCAAGTTTTCTTGAATCGATTGACATTGACAAAATAGGGAGAGTATGCTATCTTGTGCTTGCCGTTCTGTCAAGCCATCTCTTTCAACCCGCTGTTAAGTCAGCGACCCCAGGCCGTTTACCGAAGTGGGGAGATTCCCTACCTTAATTATATCAATTTAAACCGAGGAGGATTCAATGAAGAAAGTCTCAAGTTTATTGATGGTGGTACTCTGCTTGCTGGTCTTAATGACCGGGGTAGCCCATGCAGCCGCTCCCCTGCCGCAGGAGGGGGGCCAGCAGTATGTCGTCCAGGCCGACGATTGGTTGAGCAAGTTGGCCGAAAAGAATTATGGCGATGTACTGGCCTGGCCGGTCATTTGGAAAGCGACCAATGCCAAGGCCGCTGAGGATGATAGTTTTGCGGTTATCCCCAACCCTAACGTGATCGAAGTAGGGCAAAAGTTATGGATCCCCGATGAGGCTGAAGCGGCCAAGTTTTTTGAAGAGTTTGCCGCTGAAAGATCGGCTGCCTCTTCGGTTGGCTCGGCTGATATTACGGGTGAATTGAATGTGCTGTGTATCCCTCAGGTCGAGTGGTGCGAGGGCCAGGTGGCCGAGTTTAACAAACTCTACCCCGGCCTGGTCGTCAACTATGTGCGCTTGTCCAGCGGGGAAGGTTTGACCCGCCTGCGCAATGAGGCCAGCAATCCTCAATTCGATGTCTGGTGGGGTGGCCCTATTGACAGCTATATTGCTGCCGCGAGTGAAGGGCTGCTTGAGCCGTATGATTCACCCAATGCGGTTAACCTGCGTGACCCAAAACTGATGAAAGCGCCGGATAATACCTGGTTTGGGATTTATATCGGCACTTTAGGTTTTGGGACCAACAAAGATTATTTGGCCGCTCACCCCGACTTGAAAGCCCCCACTTCCTGGGATGACCTGCTCAAACCGGAATGGAAAGGCCAGATTATGATTGCCCACCCCTCCAGCTCCGGCACTTCCTATACCGCCATGTGTACCATTTTGCAGTTGAGAGGTGAAGAGGCCGGCTGGGAATATATGCGCGCTTTTGCCGGTAATGTGTCCCAATTTACCAAAAGTGGGGCGGCTCCGGCTAACTTTGTCGGCAGTGGCGAAGCTGCGATTGGGGTAGTCTTCTCGCATGATATTGTCAACCAAATTGAAAAGGGTTTACCCCTGGAATTAACCTTCCCGGCGGAAGGCACCGGCTACGAAATTGGCGGTACGGCCCTTATCAAAGGGGCGAAACACCCCGACCTGGCTAAACTCTGGCTTGACTGGGCCTTAACTCCGGCGGCGCAGGAACTTGGCCCCAAATATAACGCCTTCCAGGCGCCTACGGTCATTGGCGCTGAGGCTTCCCGGCCCGAACTGTTGGAAGTGAACCTCATTAATTACGATTTTGATTATTGCGGTAGCAACAAAAAGGCTTTCGTTGATCGCTTCACCAACGAAATCGCCAATGCCGAAGCGCTGAAAGAGTAGGTAGAAAAAGTTTTGATCGTCTTGCGTGTTGCGTGTTGGGTTAAGGACAGGCAACACGCAAGACGCAACATGCCAACCATGCAAAAGACCGTCCCATTAGACCGCCCCCACCCGACTCACAGCAGTCTCCAAGAAAATATCATCCGCCGCATCAACGAATTTCGGTTGATTGCCCAGGATAATATCCTTATGGCGGGGCTGCTGATTACCAGTATCTTTGTTTTTTTGTTTGTGTTGTTGCCTTTGGCGCGGGTTATCGTTTATGGTTTCTTTGTGCCGGATACACCTCCCAATCCGGCAGCCGGCCAACTTAACCTGGAATATTTTGCTCGTTATATTGACCCTGCTTTTAAAACCCATTCCTGGAACGTGGTGCGTGACACTCTCTCTATGGGAGTGCTGTCCGCCTTCTTTGGGACGTTGTTGGGCTTTGTCTTTGCTTATACCGTAGTGCGCTGCAACATCCCCTTTCCCGGCCTCTTTCACGTAGTTACCCTGCTGCCGACCATCTCGCCGCCTTTTGCTATCGCCATTGCCACGATCCTGCTCTTTGGCCGCAATGGCCTGGTTACCCGGCAGATTTTAGGCATCCAATTTACAGGAGGGGCCAACGATATTTACGGCCTGGATGGCCTGGTGTTTGTGCAGGTGGTCACCTTTTTTTCGGTGGCTTATCTGATTATCCGGGCCATGCTGGAGCGGCTCAACCCGGCCCTGGAAGAAGCAGCCCTCAGCATGGGGGCCAGCAAATTTCACATTTTTCGCACGGTGACGCTGCCGCTGCTTATTCCCGGACTGGCCGGCTCATTCCTGCTCCTGTTTGTCGAGTCGCTGGCCGACCTGGGTAATCCGCTGCTTATCGCCGGTAACACCACTGTGCTGTCCTCTGAAATCTTTTTGGCGGTTAATGGCGAATTTAACCAACAAAAGGGAGCAGCCTTGTCGCTGGTGTTGTTAATCCCCACCCTGACCCTATTCCTGGTACAGAATTATTGGGTCAGCCGCCGCTCCTACATCTCCGTCACCGGCAAACCAACCGGTGGACAATTAACGGTCAAAGAGCCGCTTATCCGCTGGACTTTTATTACGATCAGCGTCCTGAGCCTGATTTTGGTATTAGGGCTGTATGCCTCTATCCTGGTCGGTTCGGTCACCCGCTTATGGGGCATTGATTATTCCCTCAATCTGCAACACTTCGGGATGGCCTTCAGCCGGGGGTTAGAGGCGATTATTGATACGACCTTCCTCTCCGCCATAGCTACGCCCATCGCCGGCCTGATTGGGATGTTGGTCGCTTTTCTGGTCATTCGTAAAACCTTCTCCGGTAAAGAGACCCTGGATTTTTTCTCCAATCTGGGCGGGGCCGTGCCCGGCACTATTTTGGGCATTGGCTACATTATCGCCTTTATCCAGGCGCCCTGGTGGGCCTTGTTGATTGTTTACGCCTTACTGGCCTTTTATTTTAGCTCTATCAGCGCCAAAGATTGGGGCAGGCGATTAATCGTCATTCTCGCCGGTACGCTGTTGGGCTATGGGTTAACTCTCTTACCGGGCGAAGCTGGTTCGGCGGCCTGGCTCAGCCTGACTCAGTGGCGTTATCTTTTGGCCGGCCTTTTATTGGTAACGGCAGGAATTGCCTGGTGGGGAACGCCGGTGGCTAAACGCTGGTTGGTGATCGGGCCGCTGCTGGTCATGGCGTTTTACCTGGCGATCTACGACTTGGCCGGTTCCTGGCTGCATGAGACCACTATTTGGAGCCGCACCCTGCCAGGCGCATATTGGCCCAGGGTGGTCAGTAGTTTGGTGGATCAAATCGGGGTCATTTTGCAGCCAACCAACGCGCTTTTGGGCTTGACCTTTGTCACTATTGGCGTTTTTATATTGGACCAGGTGGGGACAAAAGCCAGATTGTTGGTGGCGGTGTTATTGCTTAGTGTGAGTGCGGCTTTGTCTCTGGTGGGCGAGCCGTTAGCCCTGGTGGGTACGTCTTATATTATCATCTTTGCTTACGCCGTGCGGAGTCTACCGGCCTCGGTTCGTGCGGGGGTGGCGGCTTTACAACAGATTGACCCCTCTATTGAAGAAGCGTCGTCCAACCTCGGCGCAAACGCCCAATACACCTTCCGGCGTATCACCTTACCGTTGATTTTGCCTGCCTTCATTGCCGGTCTCATTTTTAGTTTCGCCCGCCATATGACCAGTATCTCGGCCATTATTTTTCTCTCCACCCCCAAGTGGCGCATCCTCACCGTCGAGATTCTCAGCGCGGTCGAGCAGGGTGGGATGAGCCTGGCGGCCGCCTATTCAGTCATCCTGGTTGCCATTGTCCTGGTCGCGATTGGCCTGACTTATCTGATTTTGGGCCGTACCCTGGGCAGCGCCGGGGAACGAGTTGATTTGAATGTATAGATGAATGAGCGAATGATGAAAATGTCTTTCGGCGGTCGGTGGTCGGTGGTCGGCGGTCGTATTTTTAGAGGAGTGTTTAGTGAGTTTCCTGTTACTTGAAAACCTGGTCAAAGAATTTGTCGGGCGCGGCGGTGAGGGAAAAGTCCGGGCGGTGGACCGCGCCAACATCAGCATCGAAGAGGGCGAATTTATCACCCTGCTTGGCCCATCCGGCTGCGGCAAGACGACAACCCTACGTTTGATTGCCGGCTTTGAATTTCCTACCGAGGGCCGGATTGTGCTTGACGGCCAAACCATCAACGACTTGCCGCCCAATCAGCGTGACATGGCCATGGTTTTCCAAAGTTATGCCATTTTTCCCCACCTCAATGTCTTTGAAAATATTGCCTATGGTTTAAAAATTCGGCGCCTCTCCGGCGAGACGATCAGGCAAAAGGTGCGCCGGGTGCTGGAATTGACCGAGCTGACCGGCCTGGAAAATCGTGCGCCCAACGCCCTGTCGGGCGGCCAGCAGCAGCGGGTAGCCCTGGCCCGCGCCCTGGTAATGGAGCCTAAAGTCTTGTTAATGGATGAGCCGCTCTCTAACCTCGACGCCAAACTGCGCGAAGTTATGCGCACCGAAATCCGCCGCATCCAGCAAACGCTCGGTATTACCAGTGTTTACGTTACCCACGACCAGATCGAGGCTATGACCCTATCCGATCGGATTGTGGTCATGAATCAGGGCCGGATTGAACAAATCGGCCCACCTCAAGAAATATATCGCCATCCCCAGACCACCTTTGTGGCCGATTTTATTGGCCGGGCCAATTTTGTTGAGGCGACCGTGCGTGGCGTTGATGGCCGCACAGTGGCGGTGGATGCTCTCGGCCAGACCTTAACTGTCATCAAACCGGAACGAACCATCCACCCCGATCAGCCGGTCAAATTGGTGGTGCGGCCCGAAGCTATCCAGGTAGTCGAACAGGGCGGCCAGTACCAGGGAGTGGTGCGTTGGGCCTCGTACTTGGGCAGCTTGGTTGAGTATGAAGTCGAAGTCGCGGGCCAGCGTCTTTCGATCATTGATAATGACCCTCGCCACACGGTCGTTCATCCTCAAGGACACGAAGTTGGGGTGCAAATCCTGGAGGATTGTGTTTACGTTTTGCCTGATTGATACGGCTTATCCTCGTATTTTCCCTCTTTCCTCTAAATTTTTAAAAGTGGGGCTTGTGTGTTACACTTGCCCCACATAATTTGTTTATAATGCGGCAGTTGCCAATCAAGGAGTCTCAAATCATGACAAATTCTTCGCTCGATCAACTCTGTGTCAATACCATTCGTACCCTGGCTATGGATGGGGTGCAGAAAGCCAACTCCGGCCATCCCGGCATGCCTATGGGGATGGCCGAGGTGTCTTATGTGCTGTGGACCCAGGTCCTGCGGCACAACCCTAAGAATCCCGATTGGCACAATCGGGACCGTTTTGTCCTCTCCGCCGGGCACGGTTCAATGTTGCTCTACAGCTTGCTCCACTTAACCGGCTATGATTTGCCCCTGGAGCAGCTCAAACTGTTCCGCCAATGGGGCAGCCTGACCCCCGGCCACCCGGAATATGGTCTCACCCCCGGCGTCGAAACCACGACCGGTCCATTGGGGCAAGGGTTTGCCAACGGCGTCGGTATGGCCATTGCCGAGGCCTTTCTGTCTGCTACCTTCAACCGGCCTGGCTTTGACCTGGTCAACCATTACACCTACGCCATCGTCAGCGATGGTGACTTGATGGAGGGGGTTTCTCACGAAACCGCTTCGCTGGCCGGCCATATGAAGCTGGGCAAGATCATCTACCTGTATGACGATAACCATATCTCCATTGACGGCAGCACCGACCTGGCCTTTACGGAAGACCGGATGAAGCGCTTCGAGGCTTATAATTGGCACACGCAGCAAATTGATGGCAACGACCGGGAAGCCATTGCCGCCGCAATTAAGGCCGCCCAGGCGGTTACGGACAAACCGTCTATCATTGCCTGCCGCACCATCATTGGCTATGGCAGCCCTAACAAGGCCAATACGGCCAAGGCGCATGGCGAGCCGCTTGGAGTAGATGAGGTCAAACTGACCAAACAGGCTTATGGCTGGGATCCCGACCGGCAGTTCTACATCCCCGACGAAGCCCTGGCTCACTTCCGTGAGGCAGTCGAACAGGGCGCAAAATGGGAAGCTGAGTGGAAAGCCCTGCTGGAAGCTTATGCTAAAGCTTACCCCCAGGAGGCCGAGCAGTTTCGCCGCGCCCTGTCAGGTCAACTCCCCGATGGTTGGGAGGATGCCCTGCCCATCTTTCCGGCCGATGCCAAAGGTATGGCCACGCGGGCGGCTTCCGGCCAGGTGCTCAACAAGATCGCGCCGATTATTCCCACCCTCATTGGTGGTTCGGCCGATTTGGCCCCCAGTAACAATACTTTCTTGAAAGGCTATCCCGTTTTTGCTAACGACAGTTTTGCCGGGCGCAACTTCCACTTTGGGGTGCGTGAGCACGGTATGGCCGCAGCCCTCAATGGTATGGCAGTTCACGGTGGGGTTATCCCTTATGGGGCCAGCTTTATGGTGTTTACCGATTACTGCCGCCCGGCCATCCGCCTGGCGGCGATGTCCAGTTTTCCTACCATCTTTGTCTTTACCCACGATAGCATTGGCCTGGGCGAAGATGGTCCGACCCACCAACCTGTGGAACACCTGGCAGCGTTGCGGGCGATTCCTAACCTCACCATCATTCGCCCGGCTGACGCCAACGAGACGGTCCAGGCCTGGAAAGTTGCCCTGGAAAAACGCGATGGCCCGGTGTTCCTGGCGCTGACCCGCCAGGCTCTCCCGGTTTATGATCGTTCGAAAATGGGTGATGCGGCCGGTTTGACCAAGGGGGCCTATGTTTTGCTCGATACCGATAAAGTTTACCCAGATGTCATCCTCATCGGCAGTGGTTCCGAAGTGCAATTTGCCGTAGAAGCTCAGGCCAAGCTGGCCGAGCAGGGTATCGGCGCGCGAGTGGTCAGCATGCCCAGTTGGGAACTATTCGAACAGCAACCTGAAGAGTATCGCGATTCTGTCCTGCCGCCCACAGTCAAAGCGCGGGTGGCTATCGAAGCCGGGGTATTGCTGGGTTGGGAGCGTTGGGTAGGAGCGTATGGCACAGTCATCGGCATGGATCACTTTGGTGTTTCGGCCCCCTACAAGACGATTTACCAACACCTGGGTTTCACCGCCGATAACGTCGTCTTGCGGGCTTTGGAGACGATTGATAAGTCTAAAAGGTAGCAGGTAGCTTTCTGCTACCCTGTTTGGAGTAAACTATGTCTCCCGAAGATCTCAAAAAAGCTGCCGCTGAAAAGGCAGTTGAACAGGTTAAAAGTGGCATGGTCTTGGGGCTGGGCACCGGTTCCAGCGCCAAGTATGCCATTATGAAAATAGGCCAGTTGTGGCAGGCCGGTGTGCTAACGGATATTGTCGGCATACCCACCTCAGAAGGTTCGGCAGTTCTGGCCCGCGATTATGATATATCTCTAACCACTCTTGACGATTATCCCATCGTAGATTTGGCCATTGATGGCGCCGACGAGATTGACCCTAACCTCAATCTTATCAAGGGCTTGGGCGGCGCGTTGCTGCGCGAAAAAATGATTGAATCGGTCACCAAACATTTTATCGTAATTGCCGATGGCAGCAAAAGAGTTGACCGGCTGGGCACTCGCGCTCCGGTACCGGTAGAGGTGGTCCAATTCTGTTGGAAGAATCAGGCTCGCTGGTTGGCAAGTTTAGGTTGCACGCCGATCCTGCGTGGGGGGGAGGTTCAACCCTATATCACCGACAACGGGAACTATATTCTCGATTGCCACTTTCCCAACGGTATTGATAACCCGGCTGAATTAGCCGCTACCCTCAAAAGCCACCCTGGCGTTGTTGAGCATGGCCTCTTTTTGGGTCTTGCCCACGAGGCGATTGTGGCTACGGAGGAAGGGCTGCGGATTATAAAGAAGTAGGGTAACTACTCGGCCGACCCTATATCTAGTAACCCTGACCGCCGACCATCAACCGCAGACCACCGAAAAGACGGGTTACAGGGCGAATTATGGCGGTCAGCGGTCAGCTTAACACAAGGCGGTAGCTCTTCACCAGGAAAAATAATGTTTTTGGACTTTTAGCCAATCTTGGTATACTAACCCTTGCTTAAACTTGAAATTGTTTGAGGTTACTTTATGCCCGAGTCCCCCTATTCGATGCTGTTAGTGGAAGAGGCTCTGGCCATCATTGAGCGTGAGGTCCAGCCTCTTCCTACGGTGTTTTTCTCCTTTGACCAGGCTTTGGGATTGGTGCTGGCCGAAGATGTGGTGGCCAACGAACCTATGCCCCCCTTTGCCGCAGCCAGTGTGGACGGCTTTGCCGTAGTTGCCGCCGATGGCTTTGGTCCGCGCCGAATTGTGGGCGACCAGATGGCCGGTTACATGGCCGAAGTGCGAGTAGAGCCGGGTACGGCTGCTCGCGTGACCACCGGTGCGCCCATTCCCCCGGGCGCGGATACGATGATCATGGTTGAGCAAACTGAAGAGCGGAATGGCCAGGTCAATATTTTGACCGACCAACTGGAACCAGGTTCAAATATCCGCCCTGTCGGTCAAGATATTGAGCCAGGCCAACTGGTATTGCCCAGAGGAACGATCGTTGGACCGGCTGAACTGGGCTTATTGGGTATGGTCGGTCAAACGATGGTAACGGTCTTCCGGCGGCCCAAAGTGGCGGTAATGTCTACGGGCGACGAAATTGTAGAACCGCATGAGAAACCTAAACCCGGCCAGATTCGCGACGCCAACCGTTTTTCGCTGATGAGCGCAGTACGGCAGGCCGGGGCTGAACCACTTGATTTAGGCATTGTACAAGACAAAGCCAATAGCCTTCAAGCGACGATTGAACGGGGCCTGGCCGAAGCTGATGTGCTGTTGACCTCCGGTGGGGTGTCGATGGGACAGCTTGACCTGGTCAAGCCCTACCTGGCTGCGCGGGGTACGATCCATTTTGGCCGGGTCAATACCAAGCCCGGCAAGCCGGTTACGTTTGCTACGGTGGATGGTAAACCCTGTTTTGCCATGCCCGGTTTTCCGGTCAGCGCCTTGGTCAGCTTTGAGATTTTTGTGCGCCCGGCTTTGCTAAAGATGGCCGGCCATACCTGCATCTATCGCCCCCGCGAGAAGGCTACCCTGGCCCACCGGGTCAGCCACACCGCGGAGCGGACGGAGTTCCAGCGGGTGACATTGACCCGCCGCACGAGTGACAGCATGTTGCTGGCCTCTACGACCGGGTTTCAAGGGTCGGGCCGGCTGTTGTCAATGGTGGGGGCCAATGGCCTGATTGTGTTGCCTCATGGTCAGAAGGATTTTGAAGCCGGGGCAGTGGTTGAAGCGATTATTCTGGGACCAATATGATGAAGATTTTATTGCTTGGACTTAGCCACAAAACAGCGCCCGTAGAGGTGCGCGAAAAGCTGGCCTTTAGTCACGCGATGCTACGCTCCGCGTTGACCCACTTTGACCACCTTCACCCCCAGGCCCATGTGGAAGATGTACGAGAAGGTATCATCTTGTCTACCTGTAATCGCCTGGAAGTGTATGCTCTGGTCCGTAACGCCGGCGTGGCCCAACAATCTATTGTTGATTTTCTGGGCGGGGCGTGCGCTGTTTCCCCGGAACTGTTTGTCCCACATCTTTATATCTATCACGACGAGGAGGCTGTACAACACCTTTTCCGGGTCGCCGCCGGATTGGATTCGCTGGTTCTGGGCGAACCGCAAATTTTAGGCCAGATCACCGAAGCCTACGAATCCGCGCTGGCCCAGGGGTCCGCCGGAACGGTGTTATCGGCCCTATTCAGAGCGGCTATCCATGCCGGCAAACGGGTACGCACGGAAACGGCTATCGGCGTAAACTCAGCCTCGATTAGCTCGGTGGCGGCATGCCTGGCCGGGCAACTGTTGGGCGACCTGTCAGAGCGACAGGTGCTGTTGATTGGGGCCGGTGAAATGGGCGCGATTGCGGTCAGGGCGCTGCAAAAACGAGGTGTTGCCAGGATTGTGGTGGCTAACCGGACTTTCAAAAATGCCGAGCAACTGGCCAAAGCTTGGGGGGGCCAGGCGATCACCTTTGAACAGTTGCCCGAAGCCCTCGGCGCCGCCGATATCATTATTAGCTCAACCGGCGCTCCCCATACCATTCTGAACCGGAAATTGTTGGAACCGGCAATGAGCACTCGCCCCAATCGCCCCTTGTTCATCATCGATATCGCTGTACCTCGTGACATTAACTCCGATGTGACCGAAATCCCCCATGTTTATCTGCGCGACATAGATGATTTACAGAGCCAGGCCAATGACAACATGCATGAACGCGAATCGGAAATCCCCCATGTGGAGGCTATTGTCGAAAGTGAAGTGGATCAATATTTGAAGTGGCTGGCCTCGTTGGATGTGGTTTCAACTATTACCGATCTGCGCCGGCAAATCGAAGCGATTCGTCAGCACGAGCTAGAACGATTATTCAACCGCCTCGATTTGGACGAGCACGAGCAGAAAATGGTTGCCACGATGACCGAGCGTTTAGTCAATAAGATTCTCCACGAGCCAACCCTCCGCCTCAAAAAGGAAGCTGCTACCGGCAACGGGGCTATTTTTACTTCGACCATGCGCCAGTTATTCTTGCTGGATGAGACAGAGATCAAATAAAAGATAAGAAATCGTTCTGCATAATTCCCCGGTACAGTTGCTTGATTCTCGTAATTCGGTTAGAATGATGATGAGAAGTGGGTTTACTATTGGAGAGCCAATATCCTTAAATGTGGCTCTTGACTGATGACATCTAGGATGTTCTATTCCTCTTCTGCTCAATCTAAAGTACAATTAGTATCGTCTCCTTGTTGCCTCCTCCAACCTTCCCCCGTTTATTTCCCCTGTGTTAGAGTCGTGGTTGACTGCGAGATGTTTTATGGCGAGGTATAGGTATGCCTAAACTACGCCTGTTAGTGACTGGGGGTGGGCAAGTTGGAGTTACCTGGCCTTTTGTTATCCGCCAGGTGCTAGCTCAGAATACGGCGGTCGAACGCACGCGGCTGCCCAAATCCAGGGCCAGTTCCGAAACCCGGCTGAGTCGGGCCGAAGAAAAGCTGGGAACGAGTGAGCTTACCCTGGACGATCTATTGGCTCTAACCCGCGATCATAGCGCGGTCAATGGCATATGTGTGCATCCAGAAGAACCATTTTATCGGGAGAGTTGCGGCGCGGTGATTATGCGTCTGACAGCCCGGGAATTTTGGGGTGTCTGGGGCTTACCTTGCCAGAATGAGTATGAGCGATTCCTGGTTTAAGAAGGTGGAGGAGGGGTATCGAAAGATAAGCAGGTCTTTTTGAGGATTGCTGCGTGTGGCAATTCTCGCTTGGTTAATCGCACCGCTTTTTGGAAAGGGCCTTAGGGGTTGTTTGAAAAGTGTTCCGAACCCTGATGCGGAAGGGCGGCGGAGGGATGCCACCCTACTTTTCAGATGGTTTCTTAAGCGCTCGTCAAGTGTTGTTTGAATAGGCCATCCAAACAGGAGATTTGTAGGCAATGAACATCTATGTAGGGAATTTAGCCTGGGGCGTAGCCGACGAGGAGTTGCGTAAGGCTTTTGAAGGTTACGGCCAGGTGACCACAGCCACGGTCATTAAAGATAAAGCTACCGGTAAATCAAGAGGCTTTGGCTTCGTCGAAATGCCCAATGGCGCCGAAGCCCAGGCGGCCATCACCGGCTTAAATGGCGCTGATTTGAAGGGACGCGCTATCACCGTCAACGAGGCCCGCCCGGCCAAGCCGCGTGAAAATCGGCCAACCCGCCGTATGAGCGGTCGCGGCGGTTCGTATAACGAATAAGTGACAAAAGTATATTTAGTATGGTTAAGGCCCGGCCTCGTGTCGGGCCTTAACTGTTTATTGACTTACCTTATCATGATCCAAAGGCGAACAAAATGCGTTGTGCCTGAGCAGCATACCTTCGAAACTCTCTCGCTGATTGTCAAGAGATGAGGGGTGGTGCTATAATCCCCACATCCCAAACAATCATCCGAATTTAATAACAGGTGGAACTGATTTACAGTTTCAAATCAAATCATCTATCAATAAGGAGAAAACGAACATGGCTAAAATTTATGAGCATGTGGAACTGGCCCCTGATCCACTCCTGGGGCACATTGACGAGAGTGGTCGGATTTATTATGACGAGGATGACCAGAGCGAGTCTCTCGGTTGGATTGATTACGAAAAGGGTGAAGTTTATGATGAAGATGACGTCTACATGGGCTGGATAGAGGAAAACGGCGAGATTTACGGCAGCTACGAGGACGGTGACTTGCGTTTAGGTCGTGTGGCCGACGATGGTAAGTTATATGTGTATGACGAAGATGAAGCAGAACTTTATGTAGGGCAAGTGATTGAGATGAAACATAAAGTAGATGGCGCGGCAGCCGTACTGTTCTTCTTTGACGAATATGAAGAGTATTACGAAGAAGATGAAGAAGCATAAGGTTGGGTGAAGAAGATCACTGTTGTTGAACCAAAAAGGCTCTGTATCGGCTGGATACAGAGCCTTTTTGCATCAAAATAATCAGGCCAGATAATAGGTCATCCGCTGGAGATGTACGACCGGGTCGATGTATTGCACCTGCACATAATCCGGCACGGTCAGGGTAATGGGGGCGTAGTTAAGAATGGCTCGCACCCCAGACTCGACCAGTTTATCGCTCACCGCCTGGGCGGCTGAAGCCGGTACGGAGACAATCGCCATCTTGATTTGTAGTTCACGAATGACGTCACCTAAATTTATAATATCCTGAACCGTCTTGCCGTTCACTTTTTGGCCGATTTTAGTCGGATCATTATCAAAAATAGCTTCAATATAAAAGCCTTTGCTGGCAAAGCCGCCATAGTGAGCAATGGCCTGGCCCAGGTCGCCGAAACCTACCAGGACAACCAACCAATTGCGGTCCACATGCAAAATCTTGGAAATTTGCTCGCGTAAATAATTGATTTCGTAGCCTGTGCCTTGTTTGCCAAATTCTCCAAAATGGGACAAATCTTTCCGAATTTGCGCCGAGCCAATCCCTAGTTGCCGTCCAAGTTCCTGAGAGGAAGTAAACTCGTGTCCCTCCTCGGCTAAAAAATTCAGTGCTCGCAAATAGATCGGTAAACGTCCTATAACAATGTCTGGGACCAACGCGGCTGCCATCAGTTAACCTTTCTTCATTTATGACTCTTTTTTGATGCAAGCATCGAGGCGGACAAATTTTGAAAAAAGCGAAACTTATAACAACTATCTTACCATAAATTCAGGTAATCGGCAACCACCAGAATAGGAGTTTGGTTTTAGGGGGTTATTTCAGCAGGCCATATTTTAAGATTACGTAAACGGCCCTCACGCCATCTTTCCAGTTGACCTTTTTGCCCTCGTCGTAAGTGCGCCCATAGTAAGAGATGCCTACTTCATAAATGACACAATTCAACCGGGCTATTTTGGCGGTAAATTCCGGCTCAAAGCCAAAACGTTTTTCCTCCAGCTTAATCTTTTCCAGGATGCTGCGTTTAAAAACCTTATAGCAGACCTCCATATCGGTTAAATTGAGGTTGGTAAACATATTTGACAGCAGGGTCAGGAATCTATTGCCCATTGAATGCCAGAAGTACAACACTCGATGGGACTCGCTGCCGATAAACCGGGAGCCGTAGACTACGTCCGCTTGGCCGTCAATAATAGGTTTCAGTAGTTTAGGATATTCTTCAGGATCATATTCCAGGTCGGCGTCTTGAATGATGATAATATCACCCGTAGCGTTCATAAAACCCGTTTGGAGGGCGGCTCCTTTACCTTGATTGGTTTCGTGATAGACGATTCTTATGTCTTTACAGCCATCGAGCGTACGGAGATAAGTTCTGGTTTCATCCGTTGAACAATCATCCACAATAACCAATTCTCGTTCAAAGGGTAGTTTGACCTGGAGGACACGCTGGACAATGGTTTCGATGGTCCGGATTTCGTTGAAACAGGGTATGACAATTGAGATTTTCATACTGGTCCTTATAATTTGGATTGCGGAGCATTATATAATCCAAAGAGAGAGTGTGGCAAATTGACCTTATTAGTCGGCACGGTTAAAATGCAAATTGCTAATTTGGTGAAAAGGGAGGCCCTCAATGTTAATCACAAATGGAACTGTACTGACTTTTGGGAGTGATAAGCGAGTGCTGCCGTCTGGCGCCGTTTACTACGAGGGGGATACGATTATCGAGGTGGGGCGCACCGCCGACTTGGTGAATAAGTATCCCCAGGCCGAAAAGTTGGATGCGGCCGGTAAAATTGTGATGCCGGGGTTGATCTGCGGCCACACGCACTTTTACGGCTCATTTGCCCGAGGTATGGCTATTCCGGGTGCGCCGCCGGAAAATTTTATGCAGATTTTAGAGCGGCTGTGGTGGAAGATTGACCGGGCGCTGACCCTGGAGGACAGCAAATACAGCGCCCTGGTGGCCCTGGTCGACGCCATTCGCCATGGTACGACGACTTTGATTGACCATCACGCCAGCCCAACCCATATTGACGGTTCGCTCGACGCCCTGGCCGAAGCGGTTACCGAGTCGGGTTTGCGGGTAAGCTTGTGTTATGAGGTTACGGATCGGAATGGGCCGGAGGGTACTGTGGCCGGGATTGCCGAAAATGTGCGCTTTCTCAAGCGCCTGCGGGCCGCTCCCAACCCCAAATTGGGGGGGACGTTTGGTTTGCACGCTGCCTTCACGGTCAGCGATGAAACGCTGGAGGCTTGCCTCGAAGCGGTTAAAGGGTTAGACACGGGCTTCCACATCCACATCGCCGAAGATAAGGCCGACGAAGCCGACAGCCTCAAAAAGTACGGTATGCGGGTGGCCGAGCGACTGGAGAAAAAAGGCATTTTGGGGCCAAAAACCCTGGTGGCTCACGCCATTCACGTCGATGCCTATGAGATGGATGCCTTCCGGGCGACCCAGACCAAAATCAGCCACCAGCCACGCAGTAATATGAACAATGCCGTTGGCGTGGCCGAGGTCGAAAAAATGCTCGATCGTGGTATTGTCGTCGGCCTGGGTAACGATGGGTTTACCAACAACATGTTCACCGAGATCCACACCGCTTACCTGCTGCACCGGGTGAGCAAAGGCGATCCCCGGGTTATGCCCGGCGGCCGGCTGCTGGACATGGCTTTCACCCACAACGCCGCCATCGCCGGCCTCTTCTTCCCCAAGCCGGTAGGCGCTCTTGAACCCGGCGCGTTTGCCGATATTATTCTACTCGACTATGTACCCTTCACCTCTCTGACCGACGGCAATTATCCCTGGCAGCTCATCTTTGGGATGGATGGCAGCCATGTCACCCACACCATTGTTGGCGGTCAGATATTGATGCAAGATCGCCAGGTGTTCACCCTAGACGAGGCTGCCATTGCCGAAAAAGCGACCTGCTTAGCCACGGACGTTTGGCAGCGAGTGAGGGAGATGTAAAAATCTTGCGTCTCTAGCGTTAAAAATCACCACAGAGTCGGAATCAGACCGGCAGTTCGTAAATTGCGGTCGGCTGTAACCAGGGTGGCCTTTTCGGCCAGGGTTGTGGCGGCAATCAGCCGGTCGGCCGGATCCTGGTTGAGGTGGGCCGGGAATTGGGTCGCCAGGATAGCAATATGCGGGGTAATAACCTGGACATGCGCTTTGTTAGCCTGTAACACCAAATTGATAAAGGTCAACGGGTCGGTCTTGACCTGGACCCGGCCTTTTTGCAGTAGCATAGCAATTTCCCACACGGAAATATCGCAAATGATAATGCCGTCGCTTTGATTGGCCTGGGCAATGGCCGTCCGCGCCGGTTCAGACAAGCGATCCGGAGCCAGGGCATCCCAAATGAGGACGTGGGTATCGAGGACAATCATTCAGACGCATCCCAACGCTCGCCCAGCGGCGAAAGCACATCGTCCACAACCGCCGTCTGGCGGAGCCGGTTCAACTCTTGCCGGGCCGCTGCCTGGGCGAAGTCAGGCGGCACCAGGCGGGCCACTTCCGCGCCGCGTGAAGTCAAGGTGACAATTTCACCGTTTTGAACCTTTTGCAGAATCAGATTCATCTTCGCTCTAAATTCGCTAATACCAATGCTAATCATATTGCCTCCTTTTCGAGATTGCTGTACGATTTAATTGTACAAGAGTAAGGAGGTAAACGCAAAAGGCGCTAAAGACGCAAGCGTTTTAAAAT
This sequence comes from uncultured Caldilineaceae bacterium, assembly GCA_964622215.1. Classification (GTDB taxonomy): domain Bacteria; phylum Chloroflexota; class Anaerolineae; order 4572-78; family J111; genus DSQQ01. Next base: position 33,530 of record CAZUNT010000023.1, on the reverse strand, counting down.
TTAAAAAACTTTACCCCTCGCGCCCTGATTAAAGCGATGTTCGAGTGCAAAAAAACCGTTCCACGTAGAAACGTGGAACGGTTTTGCACTTTGACAATTCAGTTGTTTTATGAGCCGCCCGAGACTCGAACTCGGAACCCATTGATTAAGAGTCAATTGCTCTGCCAATTGAGCTAGCGGCCCACGCGAAATTATACGTAGTCTCGTTTTTTTGGCAAGTTGGAGGGAGGCATAATGATCAAAAAATTCAGGCCGAATTGTCCTCAGCGAAAAGCGGGGGGAGTGTTTCGTCTTGATAAATGGGCAGGGTAAAGAGAAAGGTTGTGCCCGACTCGCCGTCACTTTCCACCCAAATGGAACCGCCCATAGCCTCGGTAGCCAGATGGCAAAAGGTCAAACCCAGGCCAAAGCCAGCCCGGGCGGCCGGGGTGGCCGCATTTTTTATCTGAGCAAACCGGTCAAAAATTTCGGCCTGCCGATCTTGGGGGATGCCAGGTCCTTCGTCGGTCAGACTGATGGTTGCCATCCGGTCGTCGGCTGAAACTTTAATGGTAACGGTTCCCTCGACCGGCGAAAATTTGATGGCATTATCGAGCAGATTCTCCAAAATCCGCTGGCTCATGTGCGGATCAGCATAAGCCAGTGGGAGGTCTGGGGAGAAAACGCACTCGATCTTGAGCTGATGCATGGTCAAGAGGGGCGAAACTTCGTGCAGGCTCACATCGATCAGAGCGGGAAGATCGACGGGTTCCAGGTCGGGTTTAATCCGTCCTTCTTCCAGGCGCTGCCCTTCCAGCAGAGTCTCGGTCAGGCGGAGTAATTGCTTTCCGGCGGCCGTAGCCGCTGTGAGAAGCCGGGCGTGGGTGCTACTCAGGTTTAGATCGGGATCGGTAATTAAGAAATTGATGGCGCCCAGCACAGCGCCCAGCGGCGCTTTGAGGTCGTGGACAATCATGCCGGTGAGCGTCTCCTTTAAATGGCCCAGTTCGCGGAGTTGGGCGTTACTATACTCTAACTCCTCGTTTTGGGCGCGGAGAACTTGCTGCATCTCCTGCAAATCCTGGCTGGTTGTAATCAGTTGGCTGCTAATCGCTTTGGTCCGGCGTCGCATACTAACTTGATCCAGCACCCGATTCAAAGTCGTTACGGTCAAGACAGGATGGAGGGGCATACTCAAAAAACCGTCACAAAGTGTTTCTAAATCGGCTTCTATTTCTCTGGTCCGGTCAATCACGAGCAGGATGACGGTGTTAGGAACTGCTCTTTTTGTTTGCCGAAGTACATTTTTCACCCCCGGTTGGGGCAGGCGATAATCCAAAACCAGGGCAGCGGATGGCACGGCTTTAGCCTGTTGCAAAGCCTCGGCGAGTGAGGCCGGGGTTTCCACGCCAAAATCCATGTGGCTGAGAATTGCCGCCATTCGCTGCTGAAGTTCTCCATCCTCAATCGCTACAATCACGCTCGGACCGCCAGGAATTGTCATGGCTTCAGTGGGGTTCAGTAGTTTGTTCACCACCCTAACCAGGCGCTTTAAATCGATTGGCTTGGGTAAGAAGGCATCGTAGGAAAGGAGTTGCCATTCAGCGTTTGGGTTAGGTCGCCATGGCTCATTACTGGCCGGAATAGACAGGGCGCTGATGACCAGGAGAGGAATCGCCGCATAAGCTTTATCGGCCCGCAGTGTCTTCCAGACCTGGTAGCCATCTGTTCCGGCTAGCAGTAAGTCAGAGATAATCAAGTCGGGCTTTTGGTGCTGGGCAAGGCGTAAGGCCGCATCACCATCTGCCGCTACTATCACGTTATAACCTTCACGCCGTAAGGTGGTTTGGAGCTGTTCCAGAGTTTCTGGATCGGCATCCATTAATAAAATAGTGGGACGTTTGATCACGGATTTTTGCTTCCTTCGTTGGATGCGGTACCAGGTGGTGTGGTAATGGTCACCGTTTGTGTTGCTTGAATCGCCGGTTCACTCAAAGGCGTCACTAAGCCAGGCGTAACCGTCGGTAACCGGGTCGCGGTAGGGGTGAGGAGAACCGGATTAGTAATGAGGCCGGTCGGCATAATCGTACCTTTCGCCTCAGCCGGAGGCGTTGCCAAGATAACCGGGGTGGCGGTGATAGCTCCGGCTGAAGTGATCGAAACCGTATGAGTTAAGGTGGTAGGGCCGGCCGGCAGGGCGTCGGTTATCCATTGAGGGCGGCTGGCCTGACCGTCAGTCGTCAATTGTTTGGGGGGAGTACCGTCGTTATTAAGCAGATATAAATTTCCATTATACGTAAACAATAACTCCTCTCCTGTAGACGACCAGACCAGTTCCGGCAGTTGGACTCCTAGCTCTTCTCGGAAAGGAAAAAGTTGGCGTTTGTTGCTGCCATCCCGATCTATGAGCTGGATGGAGTAACGGCTGTTCACCGACTGCAACGGATTCATTGCCTGACCAAACGCGATTCCTGATTTACCCCAGGCCGGGCTGGCCCACATCCCCACCTGTTCGGCTACTTTAGCGATGATTCCATTATTCACCCCAATTAGCCATAAGTCAAATACCTGGCTCTCTTCAGCCGGTTCTGCGGCCAAAGGCGGGCCATGCACCGTAGCCGCAATGAATTGATGATCGGGCGACCAGCTCAGGCCCGGAACCCAAACCCACTCACTAAAGGTCTTGAGCGGGATAAAATCGACCAGCGGCGTGATGGTTGGACTGATGGCCCTGCCGGCCGGAAGTTCAATCACTCCAAGCTGGTCGGCCCGGGCGTAAGCCAGTTTTGTACCATCTCCGGACCAAACAAAAGTGGCGCCCCACCAGGGATAAAGCCCTTGAGTATTTGACGGCAACACTTCGAGCGGTTTGGGTGTTTGCCGGCCTGGGGTGGTTCCGCTCGCGCCCTTGTTGGCCGAGAGCAACGGGTTAAGCAGCCACAAGTCATTGTTGGCTCGCCAGCCGGGTGGACTCACACTACGTTCGGCCGTGCTGTAAGCAATAAGCGATGGGCTGATGACCGGCGACCATTCGGCGTGTAAAATCCCTCGCAGGCCCACGGTGATGGGTGCTTCACCCACGATGGTGGTTGAAACCAACCACAATTCATTCAAGGGTAAGTTAATTTCGTTGGTCAGGGCGCGGGTGTAGAGTAAATAGCGGCCATCGGGCGATAAATTGAACACACGGCCATCCAGGTCACCCGCGGTGGTGAGGGGGTGACGGCTGCCGCTACTATCCCGCATCAGCCAAGCATTACCGTTAGAAATATAGGCTATAACGCCCATAAGCGGCACTGACGGCAGCTCGCCCTGTGGCCCCACCACCAGAATCTCCGGGGCCGGCTGGATCACCGTCACTCGTGAAACCTCGGTCCGGTTGACCTCAACCCCATTCTCGTAGACGACCCGAATTGATACCTCATCTTCGCCGTTGACGCCTAGTTGGGAGACGCGGGTTTCGCCGGTGGCCAGGGCCTCGTTGGTAATGGTTTGGCGTTGAAACGGGATGACCTCCCGCTTGGTTTCGATTTCCTCGCGCACCCGTGTGACCACAATCACCAGGCCAGGCTCCAGTTGGGCGTACAAATCAGGCTTAACCCGATCCAGAGGGCCAAGCTCGACTTTGGCCTCTGCCAGAGCCTCCCGCACGGTTATGGCCTCGGTAGTCAGGGCTTGACGTCCCCCATCTACCTCAATAAAAATCTGATTGGGCGGCGTTTGACAGGCTGCGGTGATCCAGGCTATAAACAAAAGCCCAATCAAAGCGGCCCACCGGCTACCCTCTCGCCAGTTGACCCTGTCCTGGATCATTTCAGATATCCGCCGTGGCCCAGTTCAATCAAATCGTGGCGGGTCAGACGCTCGCCAGTAGCCAGCCGGGGCAAAACTATATCCACCACGTTGTGGCTTTTGCTTTTGGCACAGCCCGGCACACCGACAATTGGTGTCGCCCCCTGGTAAGCCAGTAACATCAAGTTTCCCGGCTCGACCGGCATGCCGTAGTGGATAATCTCACCTCCAACAGCTTTGATGGCCTGGGGGGTAATGTCATCCACATCCACAATCGAAGTTTCACCGGCGATCAAAATCATTTCAGCGCCGCTGTTCAGGGCCCAGTCCAAAGCCTCGCTGATTTTGACTTCGTCTTCGGGCACATAGGGGCCTTCAAGTATAGGGATATTAAAATTGGCCAGCCGGTTACGCAGGGCCGGGGTAAAGCCCCCCACAACTTTTTCCCGCGCCGCTTCACTGCCGGTCGTTATCAATACCGCCTGCCGGATGGTAAAGGGTTTGACTTCTACCCATTTTGCCTTGGCGGCGGCGACGGTTTCGGCAGTTTCTAGCCTGGCGCGATGGATACCATAAGGGATAATTTTAATCGTGCCCACCGGTGTTTTGGGCTGCACCACCGTGTTGGTGGGGATAGTTGCTAAGGTAATGCCGTCTAACTCATTCAAAGCCAATAACTTCTCGACCTCGACTTTGAATAACCCCGTTATAGCAGCCATTAAATTAACCCGCCCGGTGGTCGCGTTGGAAGTTTCAAGGCCTTCACCGGCGATAGCCTGGCCCAGGCGACGAGCGGCCTCGTTTTCGTCTACATCGTCGCCGGCCAGGATGGCCACATAAACGTGCTTTTGCCCTAATTCTTGCAGCACCGCCAGATCCGTTTCGGCCAGGCGCTGACCCTTTTTGATTACTTTTCGACCATCAGGGCCAACCTGATTATGTAACAAAATATGCCCCAGGGCTTCTTTTAAAGGAACTTTGGCAACTCTCAAGGTATATCCTCACCTATTTATACTGTTTTGGCGCTCAAAAGAAACGGGCCAAGCTATCAAGATTATAGCACAAGTAGCCCGGTTTGACACCCTAAAATTTGTGATATAATTCCTTTTTGTATTCTCAACTCTCAGGGGGAAAATGTGACCACAGCTAAAAAAGAATTCAGCCTCGATAGCCGCGCTTTTCGCTCGACAATGGGTTTGTTTGCTACCGGGGTAGTTGTCGTGGCCGTCGAGGTTGATGGCGAAATTTATGGGATGACAGCCAACGCCATCACCTCTGTATCTCTGGAACCGCTGCTGGTGTTGGTTTGTGTGCAAAAAGAGGCGCACCTGATGAATTATTTGCGCCGCTGTAAGGGTTTTTCTATCAGTATTTTGAATGAAGATCAGGAAAACCTGTCTCGTTTCTTTGCCAATATGTGGCTTCAAGCGGAGCCGCCTCCCTTTACCTTTATTCCCTGGGTGGGCGGCCCCCGGCTTGATGGGGCAATTGGCGCATTGGCCTGCCGGATAACTGAAGTTATAGAAGGCGGCGATCATTGGATTGTGCTGGCGCAGGTGCTCGACCTCTACCGGGCTGAAAATCCGGCCAACCCCTTACTTTACTACCACGGACAATACCGGCGGATTTTAGAACCTGCTTAGTCCAGGATTGCATAACCGGATGAACCTACTTTGTTCACCCTACTTTCCTGGCCAAAACCATAATTTGCCGGCGGGTTAACTCCGCTTCACTATAATCTCCTAATTCACTTCTAATCTCCGGGGTCAGTTGCGCCACGGCTTGATCATCCTGCTCGGTCTGCCACTGCTCCAGCTTGAAAAACTTTTCCAGAGCTGCCCGGTGTTGAGGCTCGCGCCATTGGTTGAGGCTGACAGTCGAGTTGGGCGGGAACACTTCTGCGGCCGGGCGTAGGTGTGACCAGGAGTGAGGGTTATCGGGTGAAAAAGCGCCGGACAGCGAGGCATAGGGTTTGAGCTGGGCGATCAAGACACCGCCCGGCTTGAGTACCCGGGCCGCTTCTGCCAGCAAGCCCTCAACGTCGGGGGCCTGGTGCAGATGATTGAGGCAAATAACAGCCTCAAAGCTGCCAGCCGGGAATTTTAGCCGGGTTAGATCGGCCAGTTCGATCTTGACCCCATTCCATTTGAGCTTCAAGTCGATTTGCCGGACCAGGGCTTGATAGTAGGGGGCCGTCGCTTCCTGCCAGGCTTTCACGTACTTACCGCGCTGAAACCACTGTTTGAAGCCAGGCAGAGGCAGGTAAGCGGGTGGAATGTACATATCAACCCCAATGATGTTATAGCCCGCCGAATTGAAAAGAAGGGTTTGCCCTGCCAGGGGACCGCAAGCCAGGTCGAGGATTTTGGCGGTCTTACGGTTTAAGCCTGTCTCTTCCAACAGATGGCTGGCGCGCTTAAAAAGCTGCGCGTCAGTCCCAGCTTGGTTGGCAGAGTCGGCCAGGTGCTGGTAGTGGGGCGGCTGTTGAAAAATAGCGGCGACATAACTCTTCAGGTCGGGATGGCCGAAATCCTTAAGTATGGTTTTGACTGCCGGGTCGGGGCAGGCGGCGATCCATTGTTGCATGGAGGCCAGGCAATTTAGCTCGTTGGCCATGTCGGTCAAAATTTTGTTGTCAACCGGCGCAAGCATGGCTTCACCCCCACTAAATTCGCGTAGATAATTTGCTCCAACAACCGAATCAAAACAAGCAGCATACCAAGCCACAGTCAACAACCGCCAAGGCCGCAAGGGCAAACTCTGATTACCAGCGGTCTCCCGGCAATAAGCCGCTAACCAAACCCCAGTTTCAGGAGCAGTAGGTTGGTCCAGCAGATGTTTGACTAAACCGGGCATAACATAGCGAGCCGGGAGGGGGTGGAAATCACCGAAAAAAGTAACCAGGCGCTCATCCTTAGCCCGGGCCATCCAGTTGACTAACTGCACGTGGCAGTCCAGGTCGTTAGCTCCCTCGTTGAGCAGCTCGGCCAGGTGCTCGGCTAAAACCGGCTGGCCGGTATTCAGCCACATCAGATAAGGCCAGACTTTATCCAGGTCAAACTCGACGGCCAGCCAGACCAGGCAAACCACACGCCAGCGCAGGTGGTTGGGCGTGCTCAGGTGGCCGCTGGCCTTAATCAAATCAAACAGCCATTCCCCCAGAGCAGGCTGGTAGGGCTGTTGTAGTAATTCACGCAGTTGTTCATCGATGTTGGGGGGAATGGAGGCGAGGGGAGGGAGGGTCAAGGTTTGGGTCATGCCGATCCTTTCTTCAACCCCCACCCTAACCCTCCCCCTCCGAGGGGGAGGGTTAGGGTGGGGGTCTGGTGTTATCTCCAGGGCGATGACGCCCAGTGCTTCTTTATCCGGTGGATAGATGGCGTGGCAGGCAGCCAGCAGGACCGCGCGGTCGGGCAGGTCGGGGGCGATGGTTGCCGGGTTTTCGGCGGCGATCATGGCCTCAAAATCAGCATAACGCCGAATTTCGGCGATGAGGTAACGATACTGGTCATTCAGCAGCACAATATCGCCCGCCTGTAGGCGGGTGATGTTGGTATAACCCACCCGCACTTCAACCGTCTTGCGGCCGGCCAGAATTTGTCGCAGGTATTCGTCTTTAAGCCAGAGTGTTTTGGTTCGGGCCATCTGACTATTCAGGGAGTGGGATTAGCTTGACGCTTCGCCGCCGCTAAAATCCTCGGCCATGAGGCGAATGATGTCGGAGCGGCTGACAATACCCACCAGCCGGTCCTCTTCAACGACGGGGATAGGGTTCATCCGGCGCCCGACCATCAATTCGGCCAATTTCTCGATCGAGGCATCGGGCGTAATCGTCACAGCCGGCTCGGACATAATTTCTTCGGCGGTCGTACCCAAGATTTTCTCCAGGCGTTCGCGGTAGTGACCGGGCGTCTCCAGAGGAATCATGTTGTCGAAGATAAAAATGAAGTTGGGCAGCTTAAAATGGGTATTACGGACGATCATATCCAGCTCGGTGACAACGCCGACGACCCGGTTAGCGGCGTCAACTACGGGCAGGCCGCTGATATCGTGCTGCGACATCAGCCGGGCAATTTCGCTCACCGGGGTTTCGGGCTGTACACTTATGACTGTGGTGGTCATAATGTCACCAACACGTTTTTCGGTGGTTTCGGACATAGCTTGGCTCATAAATGGCTCTCCTTTGGTTTGATTCTAGTCAAGCCGGGGAGATGGAGCAAATAGTTTATAGGGCTTATGCCTTTTAAGGCATTGCCAAACCTCGGTGAGTATGGTAACATAGGGTAGTCATTAGCAAGGACCTGCTCAGGAAAGGGTACGACGATGACCCTGCGAAAACAGACCCTCCTCATTATCGGATTAACGCTGGTTGGCCTGGTAGGATTGTTATATTCTATTTCGCAAACGATCCTGTTGAGTAGTTTTGCGGAATTAGAGGCGCAGAATGTGCGCCAAAACGTAGAACGAGTCGCAATCGCCCTGCAAGATAAACTCTCCCCTCTAAACAGCACCGCCGGCGACTGGGGGCCATGGGATGACACCTACAGCTTTATAGTAGATCACGACGAAGCCTACATCGAGAACAACATGGCCGACTCCACCCTGTCTAACCTCAAACTCAATCTAATGCTATTTTACGATGTCTCCGATCAGTTGGTCTACGGAAAAGCTATAGATTTGCAAACCGGGACAGAGGTGGATCTGCCCCAAAGCCTGCTGGACCACCTGGCCACCCATAAACTCATTTTGCATCACACCCAGCCAGAGGGTAGTATCACCGGCCTCATTTTGTTGCCCGAGGAGGCGTTTCTGTTTGCTTCGAGTCCGATTGTGACGAGTGAATCCCAGGGTCCCATTCGCGGTGCTCTAATCATAGGCCGTTACCTGGATGCCGCCGAGATCAAAGCTTTGACCGAAGTCACCCGCCAATCTATCTCTTTTTGGCGTCTGGATGCCCCGTCAATGCCGGCTGATGTTCAGATGGCGCAGGCAGCTTTAACTTCTGCCTCCTCCGTTTTTGTGCACCCTTTGAATGAGGATCAGATTGCCGGTTATACGCTCATCAGGGATGTTTATGACCAACCGGCCCTTTTGCTTAAAGTAGACATGCCCCGTGACATCCACCGCCAGGGCCAAGCCAACCTGGCTTACTCGGTGCTGTTATTTCTGGTCAGCGGGTTAATCTTTGGGTTGGTCATGATGTTACTCCTGGAAAAAAGAGTTCTCTCGCGTTTAACCCATCTGAGCCAGAGTGTCAGCGACATTGGTCTCAGTGGTAACCTGGCGACGCGGGTCACGGTAACCGGTCGGGATGAGCTAACCAGCCTGGGCGGTGAAATCAATAAAATGTTAGCCGCCCTGGGCCGGTCGGAAGAGGCGCTGCGTCAAGCTCATGATGAGTTGGAAATCCGGGTTCAGCAACGTACGGCTGAGTTGTCTGAAGCTAACCAGCTTTTAAAACGCGAGATTGTGGAACGCCAGCAAGCAGAAGAAACCTTACGCCAAAGCGAGCAGCGTTTTCGCAAAATTGTCTCCTCTTTTAGTGATCATATTTATGTGACGGAAGTTATGGGTGATGGCCGTCACATCAATCACTACCTGTCTCTCCAAATAGAAACCTTAACGGGTTATCCGGTGGAAAAGTTTGCCGATGATTGGAGTTTTTGGCCGACTGTTGTCATTCACCCGGAAGATCAGGCCACAGCGGCGGTCCAGGCAGCTAAGTTAGCCGAGGGGCAGGATAGCCAACTTGAATACCGCTTAATTCGAGCCGACGGCGAAGTTGTTTGGGTTCGCGACAGTGGGCGGGCTGAAACAGACGCCGCCCGGCAAAGCACCTTCGTTTACGGCCTAGTGAGTGACATTACCGAACGTAAGCGAGCCGAGGCCGCCCTGGCCCAGGCTCGTGACGAAGCCCTGACCGCTAATCGTCTCAAAAGCCAACTGCTGGCCAATGTTAGCCACGACCTGCGTACCCCTCTTAACGCGATTTTGGGTTATGCGGAAATGCTGCGTGAGGGCGCTTATGGTTCTTCTCTTTCGGCTAAACAGCAAAATTTTACCGAAAGAATTATGAACAACGCCACTCACCTGGGTACTCTGGTCAACGATCTGTTAGACCAAGCCCACCTGGAAACCGGCGCCCTAAAACTCAAGCAGGTCGTCTTTAACCCGGCTGGTATCGTTGACGAAATAAAATCTACCATGAGTGTGTTGGCCGAAACCAAGGACTTGTCTTTACACTGCGAGATTGCCCCGGATATGCCCATTTCTTTAGTAGGAGATCCGGTTCGATTACAACAGATTAGCCACAACCTGGTCGGAAATGCCATCAAATTCACCCGGCAGGGTTCAGTCCATTTTTGCCTCTACCGGCCGGATACAGACCATTGGGCCTTGCAAGTACGTGATACGGGTCCCGGTATTTCCTCCGAAGCTCAAACCTATATTTTTGACCCCTTTAGACAGATAGATACCCCGGCTACTCACCAGCGGGGTGGTTTTGGCCTGGGGTTATCCATCGTTAAACAATTAGTTACCCTGATGCAAGGGCAGATTCTGCTTGAAAGCCAGCCTGGTCAGGGCAGCACCTTTACCGTGGTGCTACCCCTTATCAATGAGAACTGACGCCGTAAAACCGTGAGGAATCCTGGTGCTAAAAGCGGATTTAATCCGGCCCCGGTTAGAGTTCCGAAATGGGCAGGTTTGGACTCGGCCTATACCCGCTGACTATCACTACCTGGCTATGGCCAACGACCTGGTGGCGCTCTTCCGACAACACACTGAGCGTAGCCGAGGAGCATTGGCCGAAGCGCTGCGCGATTACGAGGGGGACAGCCTGGATTATCCGGTTATCCGGGGTCTGGCCGCGGTACTTGAAGCCCAAGCTGCATTTGGTAGCGATCCCCCTATCAACCCGGCTGAACTTAGAACGACCCTCTTTCGTCGGGGGCCGGTTACCACCAAACAAGATTTGTTCAATCTAATCACCCGCGAGCAGGTATTGGCTGAGGCAGCCGCCAGCTACAGGTTGACAGTGGAGCAGGTGGAAACAGCCCTGTTGGCTGATCTGGCCGAGGAGCAGATCCTGCTTGATCCCGGCGAGCTAATGGCTCCTGGCGATCTCATCACCCGTTATAATTTGGAGTTGGCTCGAGGTCTGCTGTACTGGGCACGAGAGGTGCGAATATTCATTCACGGCGGTTATAAAGATTTTTTCAAATATGTTAAACTGTTCAAGTTGATGTATACCATCCGTTATGGTGATCAATCGGGTGGTTATCATATAACTCTTCACGGACCAATCTCGCCTTTTGTAAAATCAACTATCCGCTATGGTTTGCAGTTTGCCAAATTCCTCCCGGCCTTACTCTTGTGCCCTCGGTGGTCGATGGAGGCCGATGTACAGCCGCCCGGTATATCGAACCGGGGGCCACTTCGCTATAGGCTCGATGATCGCACTGACTTGCGTACTCATTTCAAAGCCTCCGGTCTATTTGACAGCCAGCTTGAAGCTGACTTTGCGGCCGAGTTTGAGGGAAAGTATGGCGTGGCAGCTCGGGTATGGGAGTTGGCCCGTGAAGATGAGCTTATCCTCGTTGATGACACGGTCATGATTCCCGACTTCTCCTTCACCCATCGTAAAAACGGGCGGCGGGCACTCCTGGAGATTGTCGGCTACTGGCACCCTGACTATCTGCGGCGCAAGTTGGCCAAGGTCCAGCAGGCGGGCCGGCGTGACTTGATTTTGTTAGTCTATGAGAGCGCCAACGTAGCCGAGGGGACCTTCGAGGCTGCCTCAGCCGGGGAAGTTCTGACTTTCACGCGTAAACCGGTCCTCAAAGAGGTGCTGGCCGCCGTAGAACGCGCGGCGATATAAACAAATAGTTCCTTTAGGGTTTGTTTTTCATTCGAGATCAACAGCTTGCCGCTGGTAAATACTCGTCTTATTATAAATTTCAAAACCCAAGCGTTGATATAACCTCAAGGCAGTTGGGTTGGTGGATTGGAGCGTGGCAATCTGGTAGCCTAGTTGCGCGGCTTCTCGTAAAACGGCTTTTGTTATCCATGTTCCGTATCCCTGCCCGCGGGCATAAACAGGGGTGGCAATATTGTAAAGCCCCGCTACGCCGGCGCCCAAAAAGAGGGAAGCAATGCTTATTACTTTTCCGTTCGAGCGGGCCAGGTAATGCCGCCATAAACTTTCAGGGAGAAAACTAATGGCGGCAAAAAAATCAAAATCGACGTCAGCGGCTTCGGCCGATACATTAAAGCTTTCAATAAACGGCGGTATCCACTCTTTGAGCTGTGTTTTATTCTCGACCAATTCAAGCGTCAGCGATCTGGTTGGATCCAATTCCAGGTGCAATTCGCTCAATTCTGCGGCCATGCCAATCATATCGCGGTTATGAATAAATTGACGCTGCTGCAGGTAACGACCCAAATGGGGGGGCTGAGTCCGGGAACCCACCCACCACATCAGGGGGATTTTTCGGGCCTTGAATTCCGCCAGCAGGGTGTCAACGCCGGAGGCAATTCCATTCACATCAAACTGCGCCAGAGCAACACCGTTATACTTGGCCTCCTTACTGCCCGTAACAAACCAACGCGCCTGAGAGGATATAAATATTGCACCCCCCGGCACGTTGGCGAAACTCAACGTTTTTTCAATCAGGTTATCGTCAATTAAATTGGCAAAAGATGAGGAATTGGATATTGTAGTCATGTCGGTTTTATCTGATTGGAATAAAAGAGACCTGTAAAGTAGGGAGGCTTTGCAGGTCTCTTGACTTCTCTTTATAACGAACCAATGAAGTCGTCTATGAGTTTGTTAAACTTATCCGAATGTTCCCAAAACATCATATGCCCGCCTAATACCTCTGTTTTGGTGTTGGGGAAATGTTTTTGGACGAAAGAAACCGCTGTCTCTGCCCAATGCTCGGCAATGATATACAGGGCCGGTAATGACTCATCTACCTGTTTGGCTTCAGCCATATAGTTAGAGAACATTCCCGAGGCAAATAAACTGTTGGCAATATAGTAGGGAGTTTTTAAGGCTTGCTCAACAATCCAGAATAGCTCTTCCTCATTGAGAGCACGTTGGACCATTACCTCGGTGGCATAATAGGCCACAAAATCTCGTTGACCCTTTGGCGATTGTATATATGTATTATATGCCCCCCCAATTTCATCCAGCGGCCCTTCAACCCAATCTTCTCCATTTACAGATAATGGCTTCGGCGATAGGTCAACACAGACCACTGCTTTGACGTTTTCGAGGCCAACTTGTCTAATATACTCCCACAAGTCCAAGCATCCAAAGGACCAGCCAACCAGCACCACATCTTGAAGTTCAAGAGCTTTGATTATTTTGGCCAAATCTGTGCCGTGGGTAGTGTAGTTATTACCCTGAAGCGTAGTGGTTGACCGCCCGTGGCTACGTGGGTCTATGGCAATGGCTCGATGGGTCTTGGAAAAATGCCCCATCTGGTGGGTGAATAGTTCTGTGGTAAAGGTCCAGCCTGGTATAAAGATAATGGGCGAACCCGAACCTCTGTCCTCATAATAAATTTCTACGCCGGGTTCAACTTCAATATACTGACCTGGTTGGTGATGAATTGCCATAATAAGCTCCTCCTAAAATAATGGTTTTATAGTTTTTGTTTATCCAAGCTATCCAAATCATTAGGAATTCATGTGGCGCGGAGCAGGCAAAATCAACCAGGCTGGCCAGGGATGAGCAATGGTCAGTCACCTTGGCCAGCGAACCAATGAGCCGCCACATACTTCCTGTTGAATTAAGGCCCGGGCTGTGCCCCTGATGGAGTGGTTAGGAAGGATTAAGCCAACCCCATTATAACCGATTTCAGCCCAAATGAACAAGCGAGTGGCTCAAACCGGTATATTTCTGGCTTGGGGTACGTTTGAATCACTGAATTCAGCGGTTCATAGACAGATGCCCAATGACCTCAGTCACGGCTTGGGCCAGGGTGGGAATGCTTTTGGCGAACCAATTTTTGACATAGGTTATGGTAGCCAAGTCAGGCGGGGTGACCGTTAAAGCGTCGTTTAGTTCGTCCACGCGCTCCAGAGCAGCCTTTTTCTTTTCAACCGGCGCCAGAATCTCTACTTGCGCTCTCAAGTCATCAAGCTGCTGTCGCACGAGGGCCTGGTGACGCCCCGGCCGGGGCAGCGCTGGCTCACCGGCCTGAGGCTGGCTGCTGCCCAACCCCAGCGAAATCTGCCCGCCGCTGATGGTCCCGATCTGAATAACCTGCTGCCCTCCAAAGGCTACCTGTCCCGTATTGGAGAGAGGGGCTGCCTGGTCCAGGCCGTTCAACACCCCTTTTGCTCCAGCCGCAAACGGCGACGGTTTTATCTCTACCTCTGGGGTCGAACTTCTCACCTTTAACCTTGCCCCTTCAACCGGGTTCGCCAGCGCCCGAGGTTCAGCCGCCATTTCGAGCGCCTGTTGCCAGGCTTGGGCCATCTCCCCGGCAGTCTGGTAACGATCGGCGGGGTTTTTGCGCATGGCCTTAAGAATAACCTGCTCTGCCGGGTCGGACAGATGGGGATTAAGACTCGCCGGCGGCGGCCACGACTCGCCGACCAGTTTTAAGATAATGGCGACCGGATTATCGCCTTCAAAGGGGCTACGCCCGGTCACTAACTCGTACAGAATCACGCCTAGGGAGTAAATATCGCTCCGCCCGTCCACCGGTTCGGCCTGGGCCTGTTCCGGCGACATATAGGCCGGTGTGCCCAGGACAGCATTTTGGGTGGTATAACTGGGCACACTCATGACCCGTGCAATGCCAAAATCGGTCAACACCACCCGCCGGTGCGAGGTAAACATGATGTTGCCGGGTTTCAAATCACGGTGGATGACATTCCGGCTGTGAGCATAATCTATGGCGCTGGCCAGGGCATACAAAAGGGGGACGGTTTCGGCCAGGGGGAGCAGTTCCTGCCGCTCCCGGTATGCTTTTAGCTCCGTTTCAAGGGTTGGGCCATCCACAAATTCCATCACCATGTAATACAGGTCGTCCTCACGGGCAAAATCAAAAACCTGGATAATATGGGCATGATGCAGGCCCGCCACCGCGATGGCTTCGCGCTCAAACCGTTCGATGAACTCTTCGTCGCCGGTTAGGTGACTGTGGATAATCTTGAGGGCCACGTAACGAGCCAGACTGGGCTGATAAGCCTTGTAGACATCGGCCATTCCACCCTGTCCCAACCGTTCGACCAGATAGTAATGACCGAGAGTTCGACCGACCAGGTCTCGCCGGCCCACACTGACGAATTCATAATAAGGTTGGTGTTTTTCATACAACGCCGGATTAAGTTCTTTAGCCAGGGCCAATAGTTCATCCAATTGCAGCGTTTGCTCGGCATATTCGAGCAGCCGGTCAATAATTTCGGCCTTGCCCTTGCTCCGGGCCAGTTGGTGATGGACCGGTTTGAAGTCGGGCAGGTCAAGATAGAGTTGGCGCAGCTCCGCCTCGGTCAGCGCCTCAGTTAGTTCGGTCAACAAGGCGCGGATATTCTTCAACAGGTAATGAGTAGTGGTAACCTGTCCTTGTTTCGCCTGCGGTTCCCTGGCCGGCAGCGGCAGCCTGGCCGGCAAATCACCTGCTGATGACGGTCCCACGGGGAGGCTTGGCACTCGGCTCGCCCTGCGACCAACGGGAGTGTCGAATGGGTCGGCGGTCGGGGATCTGTTTAGCGCCTGGTCGAGGGCATCGGCCAGGGCTACCCCGCTGAGAAAACGAGCTTCGGGCGTTTTAGCTAAAGCGGTGAGGACCACCGCTTCGAGTTCCGGGCTAAGGGTTGGGTTGAGTTGGCGCGGCGGCGGCGGCAGTTCGGTCAGGTGCAGCATTGCCAGTTCGTGCGGGTGAGCGGCTTCAAAGGGGAGTTTGCCGGTAAATATCTCGTACAAAATGACCCCAATACTGTACAAATCGCTTTGCGGCATCACCCCCGCCGAAGAAACGACCTGCTCTGGGGCCATGTAGTGGGGGGTGCCAAATATCTCCCCCCGGGTTTTATGATCCAACAGAGCCAGGCCAAAGTCGGTCAAAATGGGACGGCTCCCCGAGTCCAGCATAATGTTAGAGGGTTTAACATCACGATGGATCACTCCCTGGCTGTGAGCATAATCCAGAGCCAGGCAAATGGGACGGATGATCTGGCTGACATAGTTTAGCGGCATCAGTTGTTGCTTCTCACGATAGCCGGCCAGAATCGCTGCCAGATCAGCGCCCTCGACATACTCCATGGCCAGATAGAGCAGTCCGCTCGCCTCACCGTAGCGATAAACGCCGACAATGTGCGGATGCTTCAATTGGGCAATGGCCTGAGCTTCGCGCTCGAAACGTTTCACATAATCGGGGTCGGTCCGGAAAGGCGTATCAATCACTTTGATGGCCGCCTTCCGTTTCAAGCGCACATCAAAGCCGCGATAAACACGGGCCATACCCCCCTGCCCTAACAAAGCTTCCAGGCGATACTCGTCTAATTGTTGAGACAGTAAACTGTCAACTCCAAACTCGGCGGTCATAACTCTACTCCACTTTAGGCAAATAAACCTAACATCTCGACCCGGCCATTTCCGACAACTCGCGCACGTATTGGTTCAAGCCGCAGGCATAGGCGTCCAGATAATGCTGCGCCAGGTGAACCGCCAGGTCTCGGCGGCCACAAGCGACCAGCGAGCCAACATAAGGCCGGAAGTCGCGTAAACTAATCCACATCGCCTCCTGGGCGGTCGTTATAACACCCCAGACCAGGGTCTTTTTGTCGTTATCGTCTTTGGCTGAGATAAAACGGGTCAGGGTGCTGGTTGGAGCCACTGCGCCCATGTTGGAAAAGACTTCCCGGCCCTTGAGTAGGTCATTCAGGAGATCGAAGCTGTCCGGCACTTTTTCTAACAAACGTTGCAGCGGGGCAGGGATATGGGCTAGCAGCTTAATAGCGCTAACACTCAAACTTTCTCCAGTGCGAGCAATCTGTTTAGCCCGGCTCAAGATCTGGCTAAACCCTGCCAGCATCGCCAGATAGTCTCGCCGGAGCCGGTCGAATTCCGTTTTAATCTCGGTGCGCCCTGTTTGAATCTGCTGATAGGCGGCCCAGGCCGCCTGGTGCAGCCCCAGAAAGTTCAATTCCTCTAAGGGTACGGCAAAGGTGAGAGGATAAAGTCGCTCTTGTGGTGCGGCGGGACTGGCGTCAAAGGGGATCACGATCGTGGGGGTAACCCGGGCCGCACTGCTCAGAGTTTCCAATGCCGCCAGTGCCGCCGGGCGGGTGGCGTCCTGAACGAGCAGAACCTCTAACTCTCTCGTCAACCCAGGCTCAGGTTGGTAAGTGAGCGCATGGATGGCTCGATAAAGCAGCAGTAAATCATTAACGGTTAACTGGAGCAAACCATTACGCTGTTTGAAAAGCCGGCGCAGCCGTAACATGGCTTTCAAGTCAATGGTATCGGTTTCCACCTCAACTTCCGTCATCACCCGTGGCGCTTGCTTGATGATAGCTAAATCGGCGGCTTGCAAGTTAAAGTTCAACACCTGAGGACGGTGAGATGTCACCTGTGTTGGCTCTGTCGGGCAGGTGTGGAGATAGTTGGCCCAATAAATAGCCTCCTGAGTCAAAATTTCGGCCAGTGTCCCGCCCCAGGCCCCATCAAAAAAGATATGGGACTGGTCGAACACCATCGTCTCGCCGGTATCAAAGATGGTCAAAGCCTGATCACCCCGACCCCGGGCGACCTGGCGTAGTTCAGCCAGGGGTAAATGGCGGGGACGTTGGTCGCAATTGAGCAAAATCGGGGCCAGACATAGTCGCTCCAATTCCCGGATCAAATCCGGGGCCAATTTGTGGTGCAGGTCAGGCCAGGCTGCCCGTTTGACCTGGGCGAGCGAGGGCGGCAGCACAGCCGGGTCTGCCGGGTCAAGCCCATGGAACACGGCGGCGACCATACCGCGCACAGCCTGCACCTCAGCCGGACGGTCTGAGCCGGGTAAACAGACCGGAATGAGGAAGTAGGAGCCTTGCCGAATGAGGCCGATGCCAGCCTGGGTCAGGGGAATCGGCCTGCGGGTCTCGCCGTGAGGACCGGGGTCGAGGTAAGCCAGGATGGACAGTTGGCGTTGGTAGGCGGGTAACTCCTCGGTTTCAGCCCGGTGGACTCGCCACTGCCACTCGCTCCGCCGACCGGTGTCCAGGCCGGTCAGCGCCTCGGCCAGGAACTGGGCAAAGCGTTGGCGGCGTAAGGCCGGATAAGGTTGGCGGCTGAGATGGACCATATCTCGACCATAAGGTCGCTGTTTTTCCCACCGGGCATAAAGGTGAGCGTAATGGGGCGCGTCAGGCTGAGTGCTGGTCACCTCAGCCAATATATGGGTATAAACGCGCTCGCGCCATTCATTCGCCAACAGGCTGTCATATTGGTGTAGGCAGTAAATGGCGGCCATGACCCAGGCCGTGGCCCGATCAACCAGACTCAACTGAAGCTGGCGCTGGCGCAGAAAACTATCAAAGCCGTAGGTTTCATTAGCATGGCGGGCCGTGTCTTCACGCAAGGCATATTCCACATAGAATTGCCAGGTCCCCTCCGGGAAAGCCTCGGCCGGGTCTTTCCCGGCCAGTTTGAGCAGCCCCTGATAAGCCCCGATCACTGCCGCCGGTCCGGCAAAAAAGGTGGTATAGATGGCTTTATCTAAGGTTTGTTCAACGCCCTTGAACAATAAATTCAGGTCACGCCGGATGGTTTGGGCCGGGAGGCGGCGCTCGGGCAGGCGGGCCAGGCCACTCAGGATTAAACCGGGGATATTACCGGCCGGAACCAATCGAGCTACCTGGTCTACTACGGCCTCTAGCTCGGGCAAAGTCAGCCGTGAAACCTCTGGCACGGATAATTGGGACAACCGGGCGACGGTTCTCAGGTTATCTGCCGTTTTAACTGAAGCTTGAGCCATCTCCATGCTAATTCCCCTCGATTTATCTTATTATAATCGGCGGCATGGGCAGTGTTGTCGAGAGCGGCTGGGATAAGTTGTTATCCTCGTGGCTCTCCTCGACCCGGCAATAAGCCGGCATAAGCTCGTCACCACTGCAACTGTCGGCCAGGGTTACCAGCGAGACGTTTTGCCCCTGTAACCTGGCTGAAAAGGTCAAGCTGCCGTCAAAAACGACCTCACTACCACCAGGCAGCGGCGCGCCGGTAAAAGGATACCAGAGATCATTTTGACCGGGAACGGTAAAAGCTACGGCAAAGGTCCCATCCGGCCCGGTGTATTGGGCCGAAACTTTAAAGATACCGGCTTCGGCGTTGCCCTGATTTTTAACAACCATGTACAGGGGGACTTCAATCTCACCTTTTTGGTTTATCTGGGCCGAGCCGTTAAAGTCCAGGGCCGTGATTACCAGGTCAGGTTGAGTAACCCGACCTACACCGCGCAGTGGTAGCTGCTGCGGGTTGGTGGGCGCGTTGTCGATCAAGGTCAACTCGGCCGTGCGCAGGTCAGCCGCCTGGGGAATAAATTGGAGCGTCATCAGGCAACTCTGGCCGGGTTGTATGACCAGGTTAGTACAGGCTTCCTCGAACGTAAAGTCGTTAGGATTAGTTCCACCCAGACTAATACTGTTAATGGTCAAATTGTCCTGGCCCATGTTGGTTACCGTGACTCTTTGGCTTTCGCCAGTGCTGCCTACGGGCTGTTCCCCAAAGTCTAAGGAACCGGGGTTAAGACTGACGGCCGGATCAGCCAGGCCGGTTCCGGTCAGAAATACCTGGCGAGGGCTATCGGGGCTATTGCTGAAAAGAGTCAGGTAGGCGCGGCGACCACCGCCGGTGGTGGGCCTGAAGCGGAGGCTAATACTGCACTCACTGTTGGCGGGGAAGCCCGGTATGGCCAGACAATTGCCGGTATCAAGCAGGTAATCATTCGGATTTTCACCCTCAAGGATGATGTTGTTGACGGTGAGGACGCTCCCGCCGGCATTGATCAAAGTTAACGTTTCGACGCCGCTGGTTTCCCCCACCCGTAACGGACCAAAATCTATGTTGGTTGGGCTGAGAAAAACAACCGGCATAGGTGTGGCCGTAGGCGTGCGGGTCGGGGTGGCGGTTGGGGTAGGGGTGAACGTAGTGGTCGGGGTGGCGGTTGGGGTATTTTTTGGGGTGGCTGTGGAAACGGGGTGGGTATTTTGGTTGCCAATGGGTTTAGTGTTGGTTAACTATTTTTAAAAAA
>CAZUNT010000023.1:0-13496 GCA_964622215.1 uncultured Caldilineaceae bacterium | reverse complement strand
GGGTGGCGGTGGGGGTGGGGGGGGGGGGGGCGGTGGTGGTTGGGGTGAAGGTTGTGGTGGGGGTGGGGGTTGGGTTATGAGTTGGGGTGGGAGTGGGCAAGGGGGTCGGAGAGTTGGTAGGCAAGGGGGTAGAGGTTGGTGTCTCTGTTGGAATAACGGCAGTAGGGGTGGATTCCACGGTTGGGGTGGCGGATGGGGTAGGGGTGAACGTGGCGGTCAAGAGAGGGAGGGTTTCAGGTGCGCCGGTAGGTAAACCGGGTTGGTTACTCTGTCCGATTTCAGGTGGGCTTGAAGAAGAAAAAAAGAGGGTCGAACCTAACCAGGTTCCTACGGTTAGCAGTAACACGAACAAGAATCCGGCCAGGCCGAGTAGCGGCCAGGGTATAGTGGCGGCGGTTCCATTGGGCGCCGCAGGTTTTGGCGGAGATTGCGGCGGCGGCGGCGGTCCCAATAGAAGATTGAGGTTGTGACGAGTAATTTCAGCGCCGGCATAGTCGCCCAATGTTTCGCGTAGACGGAGTGCACGCCCCAAAGCAGTTCGGGCAGTAGCTATATCCTCCAGACACAAAGCCCGAGTACCAAGTTGGTGCCAGATCCAGGCTTTGGCCGCCCGATCACCTAGTCCCTCGGCGGCTTGTAGCCCACTTTGTAATACTTCGGCCCATACACCCCACCGGCCACTCTGACTTAACCCGCCTTCAACCGCGCGAACCAGGCGGAGGGTTTCCGGCCAGCGGGCCGACTTAACTGCCCCGGCTAAAACCTGGCGCAAGGTATCGGTTTCGGCCAGTAGACGGTCAGCGGATGACTGCTGCTCGGCCCAACGGGTGAAATAGCTGAGGACGCGCTCGGCCAGGGGAGTTAAATCCCAGGCGGGGGGCCAGTTCTGCCCGAGGATGCTGGTCAGACTGTAACGAGGACTATGGCTGTGTATGACATAACGCTGGCGCAGATCCCCCAAAACCGGGATCGGGTCGGATAGGCCGGTGAGTTCTGCCACGTGCTCAAGCGACAGAGGGGTTCCACCCAGAGTCGCCAGCACGCCCACAACCCGCCGTTCGGAAGTGGACAGGGTGGTTAGAAGTTGCGCAGCCAGCGCTTGACGGGGCGAACCAAGTTGCAATTGGCGAGTAATTTCGACCAGCGGCTGGTTTTGATCTCGAACCAGTCCGGCCACTTGCAGCAGGTGCAAAGGGTGGCCGGCGAGGAGGGTGCAGAGTGCGGGTACAACCAACTGCTCTTCAGCGGTGAAGGACCGGCCCAGTTCTCGGACCAACAACGCCTGGGCATCCTCAGACGGTAGACCGGCCAGGGCTATTGCCTGACCTGTGCCCCATAAGCGACGCTCCGGCGAGGCCAAAAAGAAAGCACACTGAGGGGCCAGGTCAAGTAACGCTTCGAGGTCAGGGCGGGCCAGGTCAACCTCGTCAAGCAGGATGAGCGCCTGTTTATGATTAAGCCCATGCCTGATTTGGGCGTCGGTAGGCTTGGCCGGAATGTTGCTCTCGAAGAAGGCTTCAAAAAGGAATTGGGCCAGGTCGGTCAGGGGTTGTTGCCGGGACAGAAGGTAGACGATGCCGTCGGGACAGGAGGTGGTGGAGAGATCATAAGCCAGGTGACGCAAGAGGGTGGTTTTACCCCAACCGGGCTGGCCGTAGAATTCGAGCGGTTGGGCGATATGAAGCGCCGTAACGGCGGCTTGAGTCTCCGACTTCCGGTCCAACAGGCCGGTAAAACGACGGGGGCGCAGCAAAACGGGTGTGAGGCGAGCCTGCCAGTGAGGTTGCTCTTCCGGCATGGCAATGTTGACTACCCCCCCATGGACCGAGCCAATCTGCACTACATATTTGCCGATGGCTATCTGGCCACTATTTTCCTGGATATTGATCGTTGCCTCTGCGGCCCGATCCAGTTGCATCGAGGCCATCTCAGTTCCCCCCTTTCAAAAGAGATGGGCATGATCTCTATAGCTTGTAAAGTGCCTACATTAGCCTATCATAGCAGTATTTGTTAAAGAAAACAATGGGAAATGAGGGGGGATATAAGAGTCTATCCTTAATAGGTATAAGTCGCAATAGGTAACTGGCAGGTTTACTCTAGTTGGGCAACTTGTCCTTTGGTTAAGCCGGAGGGTATAATGCCTTTGAAAACCCCTTCGGGAATTGAGACATCGTATTGTGTTGCCAGTCGAACTGGCACAAGCCCCAGAGCTGGGTCTACCAGATTGCCCGCCATCTGGTCATCGATTATTACCGCCGGCGGCGAGAGATGGTGGAACTTCCAGCAAGCTGGCCGACTGAACCTGATTTACCGGAAGAAGACCCGCAAGCGGTACTGGCGCTCTCTTTGCCGGAGATGATCAATGCCCTGCCGGAACCTTACCGTCAGGCCCTCCTCCTCACCGAATACCAGGGCCTCAGTCAAAAGCAGTTGGCGGAAAATCTGGGTATTTCCCTATCTCTGGCTCAGGGACATCGATCGGGGCCATCGCGGCGCGCTGACCATTGCTCGCTGGCGAGTGGTCGCCCTGGTGGTGGGTGTCTTGTGGGGTGGGGCCATCTTGAGCGGGTTTGCCTTCAATCTAGCGCTGATAACGTTGTTTTGATGTGACAAATCGCCTTTTGGGAGCTTCCAGGAAGGTTATATTTGGAATTACTGGCTGCGGGTAGCTTCACTTGACCCATTTGGGTCGATTCAATACAATAATCATATACTGATTATTGGAATAAACTGTAATGCCTCAATATTGGCCTGAAGAAGAGGGGGGAGTTGCAACCGGGCAAGAAACTCGGCCCAAAGTTGCCAAACCCCGCATGTATAAAGTATTGCTGCACAATGATAACTACACCACTATGGAATTTGTGGTGATGATTTTGATGGCCATTTTTCACAAGCCCGAAGTTGAGGCCGTACAAATCATGTTAGACGTACACCACCGGGGGATGGGTCTGGCCGGGGTTTACCCCTATGAAATTGCCGAAACTAAAGTTCAACGGGTTTTACAGTTGGCGCTGCAAGCCCAATTTCCCTTAATGTGTACAATGGAGCCAGAATGAGCACCCCTGTAATCCCAGAAACCCTACGTCAGCACCTACTGGAGGCGCTGCAAGAAGCTCGGCGGCGGCGGCATGAATATGTCACGCTGGAACATTTGCTCCTGATGCTAACCCAGGAAGCCAGAGCCGCTAAAATCCTACAAGCCTGCGACATAGACCTGCCGAAGCTGCGCCGGGAGTTAGACGCTTACCTGGACGAAAATTTGGAGCAACTCCCCGAAGATCTGGAGCTAGAGCCTGAGGAAACGTTGGGCTTCCGCCGGGTACTAGCGCGGGCCGTGTGGCATGCCCAGTCCGCTGCCCAAAAACAGCTTGAAAGCGGCGATATACTGGCTGCCTTGCTGGAGGAACCCGACTCCTACGCTCGCTATCTGTTGGAGCAGCAGGACCTCACCCGGCTCGACGTGCTGAATTACATCTCCCATGGTATCAGTCCCCAGCAGGACCTCACCCCGGAGATGATAGACGAAGATGATGAAACCGAGGAGCGGGTGAAAGACCCCCTGACTACTTTCACCAGTGACCTGGTGGAGTTAGCTGCCAGTGGTAAGATAGACCCGCTGATCGGACGTGAAGCAGAGATGGAGCGGGTCCTCCAGGTGCTGTGCCGCCGCCTGAAGAACAACCCTTTGCTCGTCGGCGATGCCGGGGTGGGCAAAACGGCGATGGTGTATGGGTTGGCCATCCGGATGCACGAAGGCCGGGTGCCTGACTTGCTAAAAGATGTTCATATTTATGCCCTGGATATGGGGCTGCTGCTGGCCGGGACCAAGTTTCGAGGCCAATTTGAAGAGCGGGTCAAAGGCGTGTTGCGGGCGCTCCAGGATAAGCCCAACTCGATCCTCTTCATTGACGAAATTCACACCGTGGTCGGGGCCGGCGCTACCAGCGGCGGGTCGGTGGATGCTTCCAGCCTGTTAAAGCCGGCCCTGGCCAGCGGCGAACTGCGCTGCATTGGCTCGACCACCCACGAAGAGTATAAAACCATTGAAAAAGACCGGGGCCTGGCCCGGCGCTTTCAGAAAATTGACCTCATCGAACCGTCGGTTGAGGAAACGGTGCAAATCCTGGCCGGGCTAAAACCCCACTTTGAGACGCATCACGAGGTTACCTATACCGACGAGGCCCTGCGAGCAGCGGCGGAACTTTCGGCCAAACATATTAATGATCGCTTTCTGCCGGACAAGGCCATTGACGTGCTGGACGAGGCCGGGGCACGCCAGCGCAGCCGGCCAAACGCCGACCGAAAAAAAATCCTCAGCCGGGAGGACATCGAGGTCGTGGTGGCCGCAATGGCCAGGGTGCCTGCCGCCAGTGTGTCGGGAGATGATCGTACCCGGCTAAAAAACCTGGATGTCGAGCTACGTCGCTCTATCTTTGGCCAAGCCGGAGCCATCGAAGCTATTGTGGCCGCCATCCGCTTGTCGCGGGCAGGCTTACGTTTGCCCGATAAACCGGTCGGTTCGTTTCTGTTTTTTGGGCCAACCGGGGTGGGTAAGACCGAGCTGGCGCGCGTACTCAGCCGCTCGCTGGGGGTGGAACTATTGCGCTATGATATGAGCGAATATTCCGAAAAGCATACCGTCAGCCGCTTGATTGGTGCGCCGCCGGGCTATGTGGGCTTTGACCAGGGCGGCCTGCTAACCGATGCGATCCGCCGCCATCCCTACTCGGTGGTTCTGCTTGACGAGATCGAAAAGGCCCATCCCGACCTGTTTAACATTCTGCTCCAGGTGATGGATCACGCCACCTTGACCGACAACACCGGCCGCCGGGCCGACTTTCGTAATGTCGTCTTAATTATGACCACCAACGCCGGGGCCAGGGAATTGACCGCCCAGCCTATGGGCTTTGCTCCGGCCACGGCAGGCGACCCGGCCAAAAAGCCGCTGGAGCGGTTGTTCAGCCCTGAGTTTCGCAACCGGCTCGATGCTATCGTCCGATTTGATACCCTCTCTACTGAAACCATCAAGCAAATCGTAGACAAGCAGATCAACGAACTGCGGACAGCCCTGAGTCCCAAAGGTGTTAGCCTGGAGTTGTCTGACGCTGCGCGGAACTGGTTGGCTGAGCACGGTTATCATAAGGATTTTGGCGCCCGGCCCATGTCCCGCCTCATCGACGACAAGTTGCGCAAGCCCCTGGCCGAGGCTATCCTCTTTGGCGAACTGGCGGATGGGGGCGGACTCGCCGGAGTGGATGTGGCCGAAAAAGAGCTAACCCTTACCTATAGTAAGGGACCCCAGGGGTTTTAAAACCCCCGGGGTCTGGCAGTCCCGGATTACTCATCCGCCTTTACCAGGATCTGCATCTCCATCCTCTCCAACCTTACCTGGATCGCCCGCGCCGGCCCCCGGGTCACGGCGCCATTGACTTCGTGAATTTCTACCTGGCCCGCCGGTTTTTCAACTACCGGTCCTGGGACCGCGCCCCCGTGCTCGCCGCTCCGACTCAAGGTCTTATTGCTAAATATAGGGCTGTAGGTCGAACCGGCCGGATTGAGGGCGAAATCAACAATCACCTCACCTGTCCAACCGGCCTGGGTATGGGTATTGGCGACCACAATTACTTCCTGGTTGTTTAATATTCGGGAGAAGGCCAGCACGCCTGCCGAGAAAGACGAGAGGCCGAAGTGGATGCCGTCGCCGGAGATGGGGCGAAAATACTGCCGGCCATAACGGAGCGCGGGTTGGTTTTGGCGGACGGCAGCCAGTTGTTCTATGGTTTTATAGACCGGATGCTCACGATCAAAGGCATCTACCTGGCCCCACAAAGCTTCCCGTACCGCCATGTCTATATTGCCGCGTCCATGCAGTCCTTGCTCCGTGCCGTAGTAAAAACACGGAATACCCTGCAAAGTAAACAAACAACCAGCCCCCAGGGTTAGTTGATCCTCAAATCGAGTGGGAGCATCAGGCGAACTAAAGTAGAATCGCTCTCGTTGATCGTGATTATCCAGAAAGGTCACAAAAAAGCGGCCCGCCTCCCCATGCGAACTGAGGAGACCACGCTGCACTTGTTTGCGGTGCTCAAATACGTGGATGACTTCGACTGGGGCCATTAGCCCTTTGGCAACCAGGGGGAGTTTGAAAAACAGGGGGAAGTCCAGGGCCGCATCTACGCCCATCAGATCGCTGCCCTCCGCGGCATTGTGTCCAATGAACCGGGCAATTTGCTCCTCGTTATCATATACCTCGCCAAAGGTAAAAAAGTTCTTTTTACCAATACTGAGCGCGAACTCGCGGATGGCATTGCCAAAAACTCGTGCAAAGTCGGGTTCAATGTATTTGAGAGTGTCAATCCGAAACCCATCGACATCAAATTTGGCGATTAGATATTGGTAGGCGCGGATCAAAATGTTGCGCACGGGATAGTGCTGGCCCTGGATCGCATCAAACTCCTGGAAACCCGTGACCAGTTCCTTTAGAGATTCAAAGTCACCCCCGGCCTCACCACCCTTACCCTGGCGGCGGAAGAACTCATTACGTTGTAACTCGGCGGGCCAAACGACCGCATCGGGGAGGGAGTTATCCGGTGGGGTGGTCCATTCTGGCCGGCCGTGACCGTTCTCGTCGCGCCAGTGAATAGGGTAGGGAGTATCGCGCCAGTTAGCATCTGCGCCGTGGCTGCCATCGTCAAAAACGTATTCAAACACATCTCCCGTATGATTGAGCACGATATCGAAGATGACGTAAATTCCGCGCGCATGCGCCTCATCTATCAGGGCGAGCAGTTCATCCTCGGCGAGTTGTGGGTTGGCTTTGGCGGCTTGGGGATCGGAGGCGAAGCGTGGGTCAACCTGCAAAAAGTCCTGAATCCCATAGCCGTGATAAGTGAAAGGATTATACTGGCAGTTCTTGATAACGGGCGAGAGCCAGAGTGCGCCAACCCCCAGTTGCTGCAAGTAATCCAGTTGCTCACGCACGCCGTTGAACGTGCCGCCCTGAAAAACGCCATGGGGGCCATCAAATGGCGCGAACCGGGGTGGCGACTGCGGATTATTAAACCGATCCACCAACAGAAAGTAAATCCAGTTATCCCGCCAATCTTCCGGGGACGGAAACGGCGTGGGAATTTCGACGGTTTTATCACCTACAATGACCCGCCTGATGTGCGGCGACCGTACTTGATCAAACACCTCCTGGACATCAAGACTCATAATTGAGGCTGACATAAGTGCTCCTTTCTATCTTTAGAAACCCCTAGGGTCTGGCAGGTTACCCACAAATTTTTGAGAAGATACCTGCAGTTTTGTTTGTTTTTAAACCGGTGGGTTTTGAGATGGGGAATAGCAGGGCGACTAAGCTAATTATACCGCAAAAAAAAATTCATAACATTTTAATACTACGAATTCAAAACCTTTTTTAACGCATCACAAATGGTGTTACCTGAAAATAATATGGTACAATGACCGTTAGGAGCCAATAAATGAGCGAGGTTAAGAGAAACGCCATTTTAGTCGTTGATGACACGCCGGGAAACCTACTCCTGTTGACCAGGATGTTGTCCAAACAGAATTACGAGGTTTGCTCGGCTGCTAGCGGTGAGCAAGCCTTAGTCATCGCCCAAAAAGAGTTACCCGACTTGATCCTCCTCGATATTATGATGTCGGATATGGATGGCTACGAGGTGTGTCGGCGGTTAAAGACCAACGAGCAAACCAGGGATATTCCGGTTATCTTTATCAGCGCCCTGGATGAAATTTTTGATGAAATGGCTGCCTTTGCTGTGGGCGGGGTAGATTACATCACTAAACCCTTTCAAATTGAAGATGTCTTGGCCCGAGTACAAACCCACTTAAGCTTGAAAGAGATGCACCAATTACTGCAAACCAAAAACCGGCTGCTGCAAGAACAAAACCGGGAACTGGATGCTTTTGCCCACACCGTTGCCCATGACCTTAAAAGCCCCTTAACCAAAATAATGGCCGCAATCAGCCTGCTGCAAGAGAGTACCCCCGACTTAGATGAAGAAAAGCGCCAGTTGATGCAAATTTGTGTAGAGGCCAGTCATAAAATGGTCAGCATTATTAACGAGTTATTGCTACTGGCCAGTGTACGCAAAGAAACCATCCGTCTGACCCCGCTAAACATGGCTCAGGTGGTTGACCAGGCGCTTAATCGTCTCTCCCCCCTAATTGACGAATACCGGCCTGAAATGACTGTGCCGGAGCAGTGGCCTTTAGCCCAAGGCTATGCCCCCTGGATTGAGGAAGTGTGGGCCAACTACCTGAGCAATGGCTTAAAATACGGTGGGCATCCCCCCCGTTTAGAACTGGGAGCTACGCCCGAAGGAGAGGGCCAAATTCGCTTTTGGGTGCGAGATAATGGCCCCGGCCTCACCTCAGAGGCGCAGGCCCAGCTTTTTACAGAATTTACCCGGCTTGACCAAGCTCGAGCTCAAGGGCATGGCCTGGGTCTGTCTATTGTGCGCCGAATTATGAATAAATTAGGTGGGCAATGCGGCGTCGAAAGTACGCCGGGGCAGGGCAGTGAATTCTATTTTACCCTGACTTTATCCGATCAGTAGTTTTTGTCGCAGAAAAGTCTGTACGACTTCAGAAAACCTTTCTGGATGCTCAAGATGAACGTTGTGCCCCACCTCAGGAAAAATTTCAACGGTCGCCTCGGGTATCTGGCTTCCCATCCTGACCATAAGTTCGGCATATTTTTCGTCCAGTTCCCCGGCCACCAACATGACAGGCATCGGCAGAGAACCAAGTTTATTCCAAAGCGGGGGCTGCCGCCCTGGGCTTAACTCCTTGATAATTTTCGCCATCCAACGGGGATCATTCTTTTTTCTTTTCTCTTTAATTTCCGCTAACAGTTGGGGCCGGTGCTTTAGTGTGCCAAATAAATCCAAGTCGTACCACTGTTCGACAAAGGTCTCCATACCCTGGGTCAGCAAGAGACCGGCCTGACGAGCATCGGCTGCCGCGCGATCCCGGCGTATGGGTTCGCCGGTGATTCCAGCCTGGCAACTCTCCAAAACGAGCGCTTTAATTTTTTGGGAGAACTTCGTAGCCGCGTACAAGGCAATTCGCCCTCCCAAGGAGTAACCCACCAGGCTAACCCGGTCCAGGTGGAGGTGTTGCAGAAATGTCTGCAAACCCTGAGCAATCTTATCAAAATTGAGCGGCCGGGCCAGGGGGAGTTGGGTATTACGCCCGTGTCCCGGTAAATCGGGCATGAGGCAAAAGAATTGACCAGCCCAAAGTTCGGCCAGGGGAAGCCAGTCTGTCCCCGCGCCCATAAATCCATGCAAGAAGATTACGGGAGGATGATGTGATTCTCCTCTTAAGTGGTAAGGCCAGATAGACAATTTTATCCTCTCTTGGTCATTCTTATGCTCATTTTAACACTTAAACTGGCTATGAGATTCGGTTCCCCAGACATTCAAATCGGATGAGATCCTAGTTGACAGGTAGATACTATGTAACTTAAGCTGTATTAAGTTACATAGTATTTTCCCTCACCGCGCACGCTAAAATTTCCTCTTACGGCACACCCTTTGGACCACGAAAAAGGCGAAATTGCTACGAAAGACACGAAATAGCGTATTTTAGTAGCATATACCCCCTCAATTTGACAAAACAGATTAGGTGACAGGTCGAATCACTGAGACACTGAGGGGACTGATTTCACTGAAAAGGCAACTTTTTTCAGTGGATTCATCAAAATTCAGTGTTTCAGTGATTCAAAAAACGATAAATCTGCCCTTCGTGCTTTTCGTGGCAATGTGCGTTTATAGATAAGGCAACACATAAACATCAGACAATGAGCGGAGTTATCCGTTGAAAGGGATACATCTACTATACGAAGTTTTACCAATACCCCTTCCCTAGAAAGACTCTTTAACTGGTCATCTGCTGTCGAGTTATGGTATACTTACCTGTAGTTTTGTTTTCAAGCCGAGTTAGCTATGGCCATGTTAGCTTCTTTCGACAGCAAAATTCAACCCGATCAATTTTTAATCACCAAACTACACCTGCCCCGCACGCGGACCAACCTGGTGCCGCGTCCTCGTTTGACTACCCGGCTCAACCTTGGCCTGGAACATAAACTGATTCTAATCTCTGCGCCGGCCGGTTTTGGTAAGACCACCCTACTGTGCGAATGGATACACCAACTAAACGCCTCGCCTGAAGGTCAAGGGCTGAAGAATGAAAAGAAAAATTTTCACCCTACCCGGGTTGCCTGGCTTTCGCTAGATGAAGGCGACAATGACCCGACCCGGTTTTGGCTCTATGCCATCGCGGCCCTACAAAGCTGGTCAGCCGGACTGGACGAAAGTACCCTGGCTCGGCTGCATGTTTCCCAGTCCCTTCCACTCGAATCAATTCTGACCCAATTGCTGAATGAATTGGCCGCCTGGCCCGGTCATTTCTTCCTGGTCTTGGACGATTATCACCTCATCCAAACGCCAACCATCCACCACGCCCTCACCTTCTGGCTCGACCACCTGCCGCCGCAAATGCACCTGGTTTTAACCAGCCGCAGCGACCCACCCCTACCGCTCGCCCGCCTGCGCGCCCGCGATCAACTGATTGAAATCCGGGCCGACGACCTGCGTTTTACCCCCACCGAGGCGGCCGCCTTTCTCCAGCAGGTTATGGGGTTAAGTCTCTCCGGGGATGAGGCCGTTACCCTGGGGGAGCGGACCGAGGGTTGGGTGGTCGGCTTACAAATGGCGGCTCTATCGCTGCAAGGCCGCACTGATATTACCCACTTCATTAACAGTTTCACCGGCAGCCATCGTTACATTGTCGACTATCTGATGGATGAAGTGCTCCAACAGCAACCCAAGAACATCGAGGAGTTCTTACTCAAAACCTCTATCCTTA
This sequence comes from uncultured Caldilineaceae bacterium, assembly GCA_964622215.1. Lineage (GTDB taxonomy): Bacteria > Chloroflexota > Anaerolineae > 4572-78 > J111 > DSQQ01. The sequence continues at coordinate 2,597 of CAZUNT010000023.1, read as the reverse complement.
ACCATCTGTCCAGTTCCCTATGTGACGCCGTAATAGGGCAAGAGGAAGAAAACCCTTCCTCCTTCATCCTTGAGAAGTTGGAGCGGGCCAACTTATTTTTGATACCGCTGGACGATGAACGGCGCTGGTATCGCTATCATCACCTTTTTGCCGAGGCGCTAAGCCACCGGCTGCAAAATCTACACCCGGAGCAGCTTTCATCTTTGCACCAGCGGGCCAGTGTGTGGCATGAGCAGCACGGACTCATAGCTGAAGCGATCCACCATGCCTTGAGTACGCCGGATTTTGAACGGGCCGCGTATTTAGTGGGGCAGGTGGGGCAAACGCTGTTAATGCGGAGCGAGATAACCACCCTCCTAAAATGGCTCAATGCCCTGCCCCAGGCGATAATTCAAAAGCGGCCCCAACTGTGCATCTTTCACGCCTGGACTTTAATTCTTAACGGCCAGGTCGCCGAAGCAGAACAACGCCTCCAGGAAGCCAGTACGGTTGAGGCTGCTCCTGATATTCTAGGCCGTGTAGCCACTATTCGCGCGCTTATCGTCTTGTTCCGGGGAGATATACGGCATGCCGGCGAATTGACCCAACAAGCGCAGGCTTTGCTGCCGGCAGATGATCCCTTTTTGCCCGGCATCATTGCCCTTAACCAGGGTATCCCCTACTTTCTGAATGGAGATGTCGAGGCAGCCACTCAAGCCTTTGCCGAAGTGATGGGAGTTAGCCGAAAAAGCGGCAACATCACGATTGCCGTTATCATCGGCTGCCAAATAGCCGAGGCGCAAATAGCGCAAGGCCGATTACACCAGGCCCTGGCCACCTATCAACAGGTGCTGGAACTAGCCACAACGCCGGAGGGCCAACAATTGCCGGGGGCAGGCCAGGCCCATACCGGGCTGGCAGCGGTATTATATGAGTGGAATAAGTTGGCAGACGCCGCCCATCATCTTACTGCAGGTCTCAGCTTGGGCCGGGAATTAGGGGAAATGGCTATTTTTGATGGTTATATCATCCAGATGAACCTGAAACAAGCCCAGGGAGATGCCGCCGGCGCGCTTGAAGTGATAGACCAGGCCGAGCAGATCATCGAGAAATTTAGCCCGCTGGCCCATCGCGTAGCAGGCGCTAACCGGGTGCGGCTGTGGCTCAGGCAGGCTAATTGGGACGCCGCCGCTCGCTGGGCGGCCGCAGATAACCTGGCCTCGCCGGGTGAGCCAGGAGACGGTTATCATTTCTATGAGTTCAGGCAACTCACCCTGGTTCGAGTCCTCATTGCCCAGGCTACAATGCCAGATTTTGCCCTGCCGGGCAGTTCGAATTCAGGAAACTCCGGCCCTTCTCCTACCCAAAAAGCGCTCCAATTGCTGGAAACTCTCTATCCCGAGGCGGTAAAGCTGGACCGGGGGCGAAGTGTCGTCGAAATTTTGCTGCTCCAAGCCCTAGCTCATCAAGCCGCAGGAAATTTCAGCGAGGCTGTAGCTGCTTTAACTCAGGCTTTGACCCTGGCCGAGCCGGAAGGTTTTGTCCGCCTCTTTATTGACGAGGGAGCGCCCATGGCGGAGCTGTTGGGAAGGATGAAGGATCGCGAAGCGGGCGGAACGCTTCGCATGAAAGAATACATCCGTAAACTGCTCATCTCCTTTAGCGCAGGGGTGCAGGGGTGCAGGGGTGCAGGGGAGGAAATTGACTATTCACCCCCGCTCCCCCCCTCCCCTGCTCCCCTGCTGGTTGAACCTCTCAGCGAGCGCGAGCTTGAAATTTTGCGGCTCATCGCCGCCGGCCGGTCGAATGAAGAGATTGCCCAAACGCTCGTTATTGCCCTGGGTACGGTCAAAAAGCACATCAACAACATTTACGGCAAGCTCGGCGTGCATAGCCGGACCCAGGCTTTAGTTCAAGCTAAAGCGTTAAAGCTCCTGCCCTAACCCCAAAATAACCCCACAATACGCCTTTCGGTTGCCGACAAAAACCCCATTAACTGCTAAAGTTAGATGAGTGAAAGGAAATAGGTTGATGGGTGTTATTCGTTACAAAATCTGGAGCGAGATCTGGCAAAATAAAGGCCGCACCTTGCAAATTGTCTTAATTATCGCTATAGGCGCATTTGCTATTGGCATGATTATCGGGGGGCGCAACTTGTTCCAGGCGCGGGCCAGTGAAAGCTGGCGGGCCACCTCACCGGCAATGATTAACCTGGCGGTCAACCCGGCGGTTAATGACCTCATGATTACCTCGCTAAAAGGCGTCAAAGGAGTCAAACAGGTAGAAGGTTACAGCGAAACCACCCTGGAGTGGCGGCTCCACCCCGGCGACCCCTGGCAGTCGGGTGGCTTGATTGCCCGCGACGATTACGCCGAGCAGCACTATAATCAATTGCAGCTATTGAGCGGCCAGTGGCCCAAAGAGAAAGTTTTTGCCTTTGAAAAAGGCGATGATACTACTTTTGGCCTCCGGGAAGGAGGGCAGGTTCATATCCGGCTGAATGATCGTGAATACACGGTTCAACTGGGCGGAGTGGTAGCAAATTTAACCGCCTTACCACCCAATTTTGGCGGTAATGCCCAATTCTATACCACCCGGGAGCGCCTAGGCGAGTTGAC
>CAZUNT010000022.1:38970-52597 GCA_964622215.1 uncultured Caldilineaceae bacterium | reverse complement strand
GACGAATTTGAACTGTATCAATGGCGGATTAATGCTCAATTTAATCTAGGACTGGTCTTTTTAGCCAATAAGCAACCGGATATGGCCGAACTCGAGTACGATAAAGCTCTAGCCTTAGCTCCTGATCCATCTGCTATTCAGTTAGCTATCAATGATATCAATGACTTACACGATAGGCAACCCAATACCCCTGATATAGCCAAATTTCTGGGCAAGCTACAAACTTTTAAGTGAGCTAAATAACAACTTGCGTCTCAAGTTACCACAAAGGTATCCTGAGACGCAAGACAAATATAAGTTAGAACGGCCTAATTTTACTTCCTCAATCCCGCTTGAACTTGCTGTAGTCCGGCTCTTCGTGCTGGCCCCGGCGTACGCCCTCGATGTCGAGCATGGCCTGAACCTTCAGCGGCAGGCCAAAGAGCTTGATAAAGCCTTCGGCGTCCTGCTGGTTGTAGACATCCTCCTCGCCAAAAGTGGCGTAATCTTCGCGGTAGAGGCTGTAGGGCGATTTGCGCCCAACCAGGATGACGTTACCTTTGTACAGTTTTAGCCGGACCGTGCCGGTCATATTGCGCTGAGTGACCGCCACAAAAGCGTCGAGCGCCTCACGCAGCGGCGAATACCATTGGCCGTTATAAACCAGGTCGGCATATTTGAGCGCAATGACCTGCTTGTAATGCAAGGTTTCTTTATCCAGGCAGAGTTGTTCCAAAGCCTGGTGCGCTTCAACCAGGATGGTTCCGCCCGGTGTTTCGTATACGCCGTGACTCTTCATCCCAACCAGCCGGTTCTCCACCAGGTCTATCCGGCCAATACCGTGCCGTCCACCCATTTCATTGAGGGCGGTCACCAGACTGATAGGGCCTTTGGCCTGACCGTTGATTTTCTTGGGGATACCTTCCTGAAAATCAATTTCGATATATTCCGGCTGATCAGGCGCGTCCTGTGGATCAACCGAAATTTGGTACATGGCTCGTTCAGGCTCCAGCCAGGGGTCTTCCAGAATACCACCCTCGTGGCTGAGATGCCAGATATTACGGTCACGGCTGTAGATGGATTTTTCGGTCGCCGTGACCGGCACATTGTATTCGGCGGCGTAATCCAGGGCATCTTCGCGGGAACGAATATCCCATTCGCGCCAGGGGGCGATCACTTGCAGCCGGGGGTTGAGCGCCTGGTAGGTCAGCTCAAAGCGCACCTGGTCATTACCTTTACCGGTAGCCCCGTGACTCACCGCATCGGCTCCTTCCAGTTCGGCAATCTCCACCTGCCGCCGGGCAATCAGCGGGCGGGCAAAACTGGTCCCAAGCAGATATTTGCGCTCGTAGATGGCCCCGGCCCGAATGGTAGGAAAGATATATTGGGTGATGAACTCTTCCCGCAAATCTTCCAGGTAATACTTACTGGCCCCGGAGGCTAGGGCTTTTTCTTCCAACCCGCCCAATTCTTCCTCTTGTCCCAGGTGGGCGCACATACAAACCACCTCACAACCATAATTGTTTCTAAGCCAGGGTACGATCACGCTGGTATCCAGGCCGCCGGAATAGGCCAGAACGACCTTTTTGACTTTAGGCGAGTCTGATTTGGCGGCGGGGGCATCCAAGTTAAAGGTGTGCTCTTTTTTCTTTTTATCTTTTCCCATAGTATCTCCACAAGAATGTAGTTAAGAGGTATTTCTAATTTATTAAATTGAGTATTTCTCATATGGCGGGGAGGAGTGCGGAATTCATTCCGCTTTTAGCCACTTGGCAGAATAAATTCTGCACTCCAGCGGCCTTACCCACGTTAAGTGGGAAACACTCATTAAATTCTCCGGCGTAGATCATCCATACGACGGATCAATGCGGCTGCGCCGCTGGTCAGGGCCAGTAAATCCATCGCCGTGACCGGTTTGGGTTCTTCATCCTCCCCGGCCTGTTCATCACGAGGAGCAGCCATCATTAAATAAGCCACCCCTGCCCCCAGAACAGCGCCGATCAACGCGCCGATCAACAGTCCACGTTTATGGTTTGCTTCTAATTCCATTAACTTCTCACTTTCTCAACACTCACTATACCCACACTCATAACACTTCTTACATCCTTCTATATGCAGCAGGGTGGCCGAGCCGCAACTGGGGCAGTAGTCGCCTTTGAGCGGCAGGTTGAGTTGGGTGATTTCATCCTCCGGCAGGCCGGGCAGGCTGGTATCGGTGGAACTGAAACCGCCGTGTTCGGCCAAAACCTGGCCTACCGCGTCGGGCAGGCTCATGACCCGGTTTTTGCCAAAACCCTGCGCCCGGCCCGAACCAATACCCCGCAACTGGGCCACGATGTCCTGGATCCGCTCTTCGGGGGTCAAGGGGCTGGGCATACGCAGGATCAGGCTGATGAGGCGGCCTAACCCCTCCGCATCGGCGGCCACGTCGCTGCCGGCCTTACCGACATTGATAAAGACTTCAAAAGGCTGCTGGTTGCCGCCGCCGTTAGCGTTAACGGTGATGTAGGCCGTGCCAATCGGCGTATTCTTGCGGTAGGTGTTGCCGTGTAGGGTAGCCGGCCGCGCCCGCCATTTGACTTCCGGTGCTTTGGGCTTTTCGGATACTTGCGGCTTGTCCTCTTCCTTCAGGTTAAGCACCTGCACGTCACGCGAACCGTCGCGGTAAATCGTGCCGCCTTTGCAGCCCAGATCGTACATCAGTTCGTACAACTTGCGGGTCTGTTCGACGGTGTAGCTGTTGGGCGTGTTGCAGGTTTTGCTGATGCTGCTATCAACCCAACGCTGGATAGCCGCCTGCACCCGCACGTGCTCTTCCGGCAACAAATCCATCGCTGTCACAAAATAGGGCGGCAATGACTCGCCCGGATGTAACGTCAGCCACTCCTCATACACGCCGACTCGCTCTTCGTGGATACCCATGCGCCCCTTGCGATGAAAACTCCAGAAATAGAACGGCTCAATGCCGGTTGAAGTGTTGACCATGGTGCCGGTAGTACCGGTAGGAGCCTGGGTTAAGAGAGTGACGTTGCGGATACCTTTCTCTCGCACCGCCGCCCGCACCTCCTCCGGCATACCCTGCATAAAACCACTTTGTAGGAATTTGCCGGCGTCGAATTGCGAGAATACGCCCTTTTCGACGGCATAGTCGCTCGAAGCCAGGTAAGCTTCGCAGGCGATAAAACAATAGAGTTGATCCAGGAATTCGACGCACTCGGGGCTGCCGTAGCGTAGTTTCAGCCGGATCAGCATCTCGGCCAGGCCCATCGTGCCCAGGCCAACCCGCCGCTCGCCAAGCTGCTGGCGCTGATTCTCCTCGAAGAAATAGGGGGTAGCATCGATGACATCATCCAGGAATCGCACTGCAAAGCGCACTGCCTGGCTCAACTTGTCCCATTCAACCTCACCCCTAGCGACAAACCGGGCTAAATTGAGCGCACCGAGGTTACACACTCCCCAACCCGGTAACCCCTGCTCACCGCATGGGTTAGTACAAAGAATGGGGGCGAAGTACCATGAATTACTCAGCTTGTTATACCGTTCGACAAAGAAAACTCCCGGTTCGGCGCTGGTCCAGGCGCTCTCGATGATTGTGTTCCAAACCTCGCGGGCTTTGACTGTTTTATGGACAACCACCGGCTTGCCCGCTGCTTGCCATGCGGTCAAGTCGCCATCCCAGGTTTCGTCGTAACCGGGCGTGCTGGTATCGGGGAAAACCAAGTGCCAGTCGGCATCAGCTTTGACCGCGGCCATAAAATCGTCGGTGATGCCGACGCTGATGTTGGCATTGGTGATCCGGCCCATCTTACGTTTGCTGTTGATAAATTCCAGCACATCGGGGTGCCAGATGTTCATAATCAGCATGAGCGCCCCGCGCCGGCTGCCGCCTTGCTCGATCAGCCCGGTCACGAAACTGTACAACTCACCCCAAGAAACCGCACCGCTGGAACGGCCATTGACCCCTTTGACATAAGCGTGATGGGGCCGCAAGCTAGAAATATTGATCCCCACCCCACCACCGCGTGACATGATCTCGGTCATTTGAGTCAGCGTTTCCATGATCCCACCCCGGCTGTCTTTGGGGCTGGGGATGACATAACAGTTATAAAAAGTTAGATTCTGCCCGGTGCCGGCAGCGGTAAGGATGCGACCACCGGGGACAAAGCGCCAGTCGTCCAACAACCAGCGGAACTTCTCCTGCCACTCAGCCTGTTTTGTTTGCCCTTCGACCGCCGCAATACCCTGCGCCACCCGATCTAACATCTGGGAGGGGTGGGTTTCCAGGGGCTTATCAATCTGCTCCAGCACCCGCTCGACCACGCCCCCATCACGCAGCTCGATGGTAATATTCTTACCATTCAATGCAGTCACCGTGCCAATCTCCCGCTGGCCGGTTTCCAGGTTGACGGCCACAATGATCAAATCGCCCACCTTAACTGTCTCTTTTTTGCCATCCTTCAGGGCGTAACGATCCAGAAAGATTTTCTCGCCTAACGGATTAAGGGCAGAACTGGCCAAGGTTGGCTTATCGAGGGCCACCCTGGGTGTACCCTTGGTTTGAGGGCCGCTGCCATTAGCAGCGACTGCTTGTGTCATTTTTTCAGCATGGTTGAGGGTCATGCTCGGTCTCTCCTTGGAATACCTGTAGGGTATTTTATTAACTACTTCGACTCGTCAAATAAGCATCCTAAGTAGCGCGTATCGAAGGGTGCGAGTATTACCCATGCTCACTTCTCTATCCGGTAAATTGTCTCATTCAACCGCTCCGCCCCGGATTCGGTGATCAAAAAGCCATCTTCGATGCGCAGACCACCCCAGGGCGTATTGAAGAGAGGGATATCTACCGAGATGACCATGTTGGGTTGCAGGACAGCCGGGCTGCTGGGGCCAAAGATGGGCGGCTCAAACTCGATCACGCCAACACTATGGATACCGGAGTAGAGGAAATAGGCTCCCAGCCCGGCTTCTTCGACAATATGCCGGCCAACAGCTTCGACCTCCCGCCCCTCGATGCCCGGCCGCATGGCCTGAAAGCAGGCTTCCTGGGCCAGCCAGGCGATCTCAACCGCCTGATTAATTTCCTCGCCTGGATTGCCAACCAGCACAGGCCGGCCAATCGCGCCGTGATAACCTTCATAACGCGGGGCAACGGTCAGCAGCACCAGTTCGTTGGCCTGAATCCGGCGAAAAGTGGAACGGGCCAGGATGGGCCGCGAGTTCGGGCCGGAAGCAACAATCGTATCAATCCCCGTGCCTTCAGCTCCGGCCTGGCGCATGGCGGCTTCGGCGGCAGCAGCCACCTCGCGCTCGGCCACGCCAACCTCGATAGCCTCAACCGCGGCGTGCAGGCCGATCTCAGCAATTTTGTAGGCGTAGCGAATAACCGCAATCTCCGCCGGAGACTTAACCGCCCGCAAGTTGCACATAACACTTTCAACGTCCACCCACGTTGCGCCGGGCAGCGCCGCTTCAAAGGCATACAACACATCGGCCCCCATCAAGCTCCGCCCGGCCAGGCCGATTCGGCGCAACGTTTTGGCCCCCGGCCCAACCTCGGCTACGATCTCGGCTAACCCCTGGATCGTCGCGTAGGGATAATCTTCGTCGGGATGGGTAAACTCCCGCAGAACGCGCACATCGGAAATTTGGCCGGCCAACAGGGCATACTGATCGCTCTCCGGGCCGCACAGCATAATGGGTTCGCCTTGCCGGGGCAGCAAAATGCACCCCGGTTCAAAATGGACCGGGAAATTAGCCAGCCAGCGGGCATGGGCGGGACCAAACACGGCCCGATCGTCGGCATAAGCCACCAACAAGTCCAGCCCTTGCTGCTCCAGCATCGCCTGGACTCGGGTCCAGCGCTGGCGGTATTCGGCTGCGGGAATGGTTGGCTTTACTCTGGTCGTCATCGCCGGGCCGTCTCTGTATCGCCCCCAATCGGCAGCGGGATCTGATTCTTCAGCTCTTCCTCGCGGCGTTTGCGCGCTTGCAGATGTTGAATCTCTTCGGCCATACTGTCTACGTCCCGGAAACGGCGGTAGACCGAAGCAAAACGGACATAGGCCACCTCGTCAATATCGCGCAACTGCTCCATGACCATCTCGCCCACCCGCAGGCTATCGATTTCACTTTTGCCCAGGGCATAAAGCTGGGCCTCGATCTCCTGGGCGGCATGATCGACGGCGTAACTGGATACCGGCCGCTTGGAGCAGGCGATGCGCATGCTTTTGACCAGCTTCTCTTTATCAAACTCCTCGCGGCGGCCATCACGCTTAATGACCAATATATTCATGGTGGCAATTCGCTCGTAAGTGGTGAAACGTTGTTCGCAGTGATCGCACTCGCGGCGGCGGCGAATTCCGTCGGTCACTTCGCGGGTATCAATAACCCGGATATGCTGGCTGGATGCCCCACAGAATGGACATTTCATTAAACGACCCCTTCATCTCTAACCATAATTTTACATAAGAACAGGCGACACGGCAGTTTATCACCTGAAGTCACCTTAAACCGGGGCAACCATGCCCCTCTACTCTAATTTTGCGTGTATAAGCAGGAAACGATTTTGGGTGGTACGGTGGTCGAGAAATGAGCAGCCAACCGGCAATCCCGGCCTGAATTGTCCATATAGCATTGCGGTTGAGTAACAGCGGTTCATCTTTTCTCGGCCTAAAAAGGGTGGACAAAACTACAATATATAGTGGTGCTACTACCCGAAGCACAATATCTTGTGTGTAAGACCGAGTTAAGTATACACCTTTTTCCTGTTCTTGACAAGGGGATTCTCGACCCTTTACCTTAAAAAATGGGGGGCAAGAGGTGCGGTTACAAAAACCCCAAACTCGGGTAAAAAAATCGTCCACCTCACTGTTGTGACCGCTTTAGAATTGTGTTAGAATGAATGAGTTCAACCAACAGATGAGGAGCTTGGTTAATGATTTCACATGCCATTTCGGCAGAACTTATGCACACGGTTTCACGACAACTGACTACATCGTTGGATTTGAATGAGGTTATGGGTAGAATTTTACGACTAACCGTTGAAGCCACAGGTGCAACCCGCGGCAGCCTGCTGCTCCTGGATGAAGAGGGGCAAGTATCCGGTTACATCCTGGCGCGACCTGACCAGTCGCCAGAGATATCACGTCAGAACGTCAAAAAAGTCATGGCCGATGGGCTGGCCGGATGGGTTTACCGGCAGCAGCAGGGCGCACTGGTGGGCAATATCGCCACCGATGAACGCTGGGTTCAGTTGCCCGGCGACACTAAAATGACCAGTTCGGCCCTGGCCGTACCCTTGCTGCACGAAAATCAGGTCAATGGGGTGCTGGTGCTGCACCACGAGCAGAGCCACTTTTTTGATGAGTCCCACCTCGCGCTGGTGACAGGTATTGCCGGACAGGCAGCTATTGGGGTAGAAAATGCCCGCCTCTTTACTCAAGTTAAAAATGAGCGCGAAACGCTTTATGCTTTCATTTCGGGCATGCCCATCCCCGTGCTGGTGCTTGACGCAGAGGAACGAATTATCTTTGCCAGTCAAGCTGCTCGACGCCTATTTTTGACGGAACAGGTCGAAACCCGGTTAACAAATCTTGAAGGTGGAGAGCGAATCAAGGCGGTGATAGAGATCCTGAATCAAAACTCGGCTCACCAGGCTGCCGAAATGTACTGGCTAGACGAGCGCGTGTTTAATGTATCCATCAATAATGTCGCCGGGCTGGGTACCGTCGTAACCTTGAACGACATCACCAACCTGAAAGAACTGGACGAGATGAAATCCCTGTTCGTCGAGACGGTTTCCCACGATCTGAGAAATCCTCTGGCCACCGTTCACGGATTTGCGACGCTCTTGGGGTTAGAAAACCTGTCGAACCGGGGACGTAAAAACCTGGCCAGGCTATTACAGGGGGTTGAACATATCCAAACCCTGATCCAAGATTTACTCGATCTGGCCCGCATCGAGGCTGGAGTGGACGAGCAAGTTGAACCTTGTAATCTGGCCGAAATTGCCGCCGAAATCATCGCCGAGTTTGAGTTACAGCTTGCAGAAAAGGAGATCAGCCTGACCACCGATTTACCGGATGACTTATCACCGGTTTCTGGCAATCCCCTCCGGTTATCACAAGTGGTCGCCAACCTGGTAAGCAATGCAGTCAAATATACTCAGAAGGGCGGCCGGGTTTTTGTGGGTGTAAGCCAGGAGGAGGCAGAGATTCATTTGCGGGTGGTGGATAACGGCCCTGGTATTGACCCTGAGGAACAAGCGAAAATCTTTGAAAAATTCTACCGGGTGCCCCTGCTGGACGATGCGGAGTGGGTTGAAGGAACCGGCCTCGGTCTATCTATTGTCAAAGCCATCGTCGAAGGTTACGGCGGCCGGGTCTGGGTGGAAAGCAAAGTAGGCGATGGCAGCACCTTTGGCTGTGTGTTCCCGGCGCTATGATCCGCACTACCCAAGCTCGGGCGGCTCACTTCATCCTCCAGAAAAACCACTTAACTACCCCCAAAGCCCCTGAGGTCAACCAACTGGTCAAAAAAATCGTCGGATTGCCCGGCGAGCCGGCTTTCCTGCCCTTTTTGGCGGCTCATGCCCGCCTCGCTCATTTTAATCCCCCCGACCTGATGACCGCGCTTTTTCAAAACCGCACCCTGATTAAAAGCGCGCTGATGCGCAGCGCCAGCTATGTGGTAATGGCAGAGGATTTTGTCACCTGGCTCACCGCTACTACGCGCCAGCATAACCAGAATTTTAACAGCGAGTTCAGACTGTGGGGCCTCGACCCCGGCGAGGTTACAACCCTGGAAAGGGCTATTTTGAATAATCCCGGCGGCTGGCCCGCTACGGCTGAGATGATTGCCGGTCGCCTCCCTCAACATCTGGTCCGCGAGTTAAGCCAGACCAGCCGGGGAGGGCGGGTTAGTACAACCAACACCGTAGCCTTAGTGCTGCGCTGGTTGGTGGCAAAAGGTGTGTTGGGAGCTAGTCAAGATAAGATAAAAAAGATGACAGGTTTTCGTGCAGTCTACCTGTCTAGTCTTGCCGAGGAAAAACTTATTTATGCTCCCCTAACCCATTGGTATCCCAACCTCGATCTAACCGCCGCTCCCGGCGAAGCCGAAGCTCAGGCCGCCCTGGTGCAAGCCTATCTGGCCGCCTTTGGCCCGGCCAGCGAAGCCGATATCAGTTTTTGGACGGGTTTTGGCAAAAGTGAAACCGCGCGAGCGGTCGGCGCTCTGACCGCCAAGATAACCTTAACCATGGTGGAGGGCCTGCCGGGAATGTTGTTCTTGCTCAAAGAGCAGGCTGAAACCCTCCAGTCCACTTTACCGCCTGCTCAACCCCTGGTCAATATTCTCCCCGCCGACGATCCTTTCACTACAGCCTATCGCGCCAGTCGCAGCCGCTACTTCGCCGACCAGAAATTACAGCGCCACGTTTTTAGCAGCGCCGGCCTTGCCCGACCCACCATCGTGGTCAACGGTCAGATTGTGGGTCTGTGGCAGTGGTCAAAAGAGGCTCAACAAATTACCTGGCGCTTGCTGGCCCCAGTTGCCCTATCGCTCCTGCCCCTCATTCAGGCTGAACTGCAACACGTCGCCGCGTTCATTCAGCCTAATCTTAAAATTGTGCAAGAGCAGGTGATAGAAAACTGAGGGTATTCAATAATAACATGAAGTCAAGGGGCCACCTTCGGCCCCACACTGATCCGGTCCAAAGTGACCGAAAAGGGCTGCTCGGAGCAGCGGACCGCCTGAAATTGAACAGCGGCGGCGGCGCCGGACCACGGGGATAAGTCTAAAGAGGCAAGTGTCCAAGCTGTGGTTGAGGATAATTTTCCGGCAGGGACAAGGGCATGCTGCCGGCCGTCCACCTCCAGCGATACCTCCAGCCAGGCCTCGTTTTGGGCAGATTGGCTACCGGAAATTTTGTACATGAACGATAGCAGCGAGTTCGTTTCGGCGGGAATCGTTATTTGTTGTTGCAGCCCCCATAGTTGACCCGATTTGTTGTTGGGACAAGTCGCCGGCTCACCCGTACCTTCACCCAGGCGAGCCGCCCCCTGGCCGTCAAAAGCGTCTATAGATAGATTGACCTGCCCCTGCCACTCCCACACATTCCAAACCTGGTCGCCCTCGAAATCGCCGCTGACGATGGCGTTTACCGGTGGAGCCAGGGTGGTGGTGATAAGGGTGGAAGTATCTGCGAGGCTAATCCGTTGCGGGGCAGGCCAGGCCCCGTAGCCAGGAGCGCTAGCCTTAAAGGTGTAATCCCCAGGCAGGATCGGCACAGGTGGCCATTGCCCGGCCTGGTTCGTCGTCAAACTCTCCTGAATGTTGGGGCCGGTAAGGGCTACCATTGCATTGGCCACCGGCTCCCCGCCAGGGCCAAGCACCACACCTGCCACGGCCGGGCCAGAGATGATTTGGGTTGTAACTTGGGCTTGGGCCGGCAGCGGCTCCTCATTGCCGGCCCGGTCGCGGGCGCGGACGGCAAAGCCATAAGTATGATTAACCTGGCCGGTGTATTTGGCCTCCGTCTGAATGGTGTTGGCCAGCCATAGCTTGAGCGGCTGATTATCCTCGCTCACGTAGACATCATAACCGGCCATACCGGAACCGCGATCTTCACCCTGCCACTGAACCAGGAAGGTGGGAGGGTGGGAAGGTGGGAGAGGGTAGACCTCGGTATGAGGCGGCTGGGTATCTCGCTCAACCAAGATGAAGGGCGGCCCGCCGATTTGAAAGGTTGGATCGTCGGACTGCTCGCCATTCCGGTTGGTCGCCGGAGCGAGGGTCAAGGTATAGAGGCCCTGGGTGGGGGTCAGGGTTAGGGTGTGGCTGAGGCCGGTTGTGCCGGAGACAGTCTGGGTTGACTCGATCCAGTAAAGTTGGGCCGAGTCGCCGGTGGCGCTGAGAGTAGCAGTGGCAGTCAACCCCTGAGTAGCCCACAGCACCACCAGGCGAGATTGATCGGCGGGGCGATAAAAGGCTAACTGATCCTGTTCGTACTGCTTCTCACGCCACAAGGGTCTCAAATCACGGAACTGCTCCGCCGCCAGTTGGTAAGCGGCATAGGCCGGGCGCGGCTTACCCTCGGCCGAGGCGCAGACATGCGGCGAAAAGTTCTGCCGCAGGCCATAGGCGCTGCCCGGCCCATCGCCACAGTCATCGTGGAGCATAAAGTGATAATACCGCTCTACCCCATTATAAAAAGCCAGGGCGGAATTTTGGATGATGTAGGCCGCCTGCTCGGTCATCGTGGCCCTGAACGGGGTATCAGGCGCGACCCGGTGCAGCGTGGCTGGAAAATCGTCCCAGACGGATACCCCACTCTCGGTAATCCAGATCGGTACGCGGGTCAAACCATAAATATCCAGGGTGGCCCGCGCTTGCCGGATGAGCTGCTCGCTTTTGTAGACGCTCAAGTAGTGATGAAAAGAGAAAACATCAAAGTAGACCCGGTCGGGATCGCCCCCGGCCTGCCGCAGCAAGGTTGGGAACCACTCCCGCTGCTCGTAAAAGGCCAAACCGCCCAGGATGACCGTCGCTTCTGAGTCGGCGGCTTTGATGCTCTTGTAAGCGACTTCAAGCAGACGGTAATACGCTTCTATGCTGCCTCCCCAAAAGAGATGGTAATCCGGTTCATTCCAAATTTCCCAGTGACGCACCCCGGCCTCGGGCGACCAGCCCTTTTGCCGGGCCAGGATGCCCTGCGGACGATAACGAATAACCGTTGTATACACGAAGGTGGCCCAGGCATTGGCCGGATTAATCGCTTTACCGGGGCCGGGGTCATCGCTGCCGTCGGCAAAAATCGGCTCAAACAGGTCAGCCGGCGGCAAGGTGGCCGGACTGGCTGCGACCGGCAGAGTATTGGGTTTAGCCGAGGAAGGATTCTCGCCGGCAACCTGGGCGGTACCGGCCTGTTGGTCCGGTGTGCCCATCAAGATTACCAGCGGGGTAAGGTGGTGCGCAACCTCCTGGCTGACCAGGGTATCGTAATCGTGAGCGCCGCCGGAATGATGGCCCACATAGCCCCCTTCTTCGACCCAATGCCAGTAGAGCGGCCAACGATCCCAAACAGCCCCGGCAGCCCACGCACCTTGATAGCGAGCCTCGTCGGCCAGGTGATCGGGAGCGCTGATAAAACATAGGCCAAAGCGGTCATTGCCCAAACTGACCTGCTCGACGGGAGGCCGGGTGATCAGCCAGGCAAGTAAGGCCAGCAGCAGAAGCACAATGATGGCTATGATAATCCTGAGGGTTAGAGATGTTTTACGGATTTGAGCGGGATGGTTCATTATTTCAAGGCAGAGGTAGAACTTCCAGCGCCGGTTTTGGGGTCAAATCCGTCCGCCACAGGCCAAAAAAGTGCTCCTCGTTAAGCGGTTGGCCGGCGGCAGGCACAAAATCGAAGGCTGTCCAGACGACCCAGCCGGCCAGTTTCTCCTTTTCGGCCACCTTGACGGCCCTGCCTAACTTGTCGGCCTGGACCTGTTCAGCCCGTGGCCCTTCGGCAGAGTCGGTCCAACCTTGATAGCCGACTTCCCCCAGTAAAAGGGGTTGATCACTCTCTTTCCGGTAACTGCTGATGCGCTTTTGCAGCTCTGTGGTATCCGTCCAGTGGTGGAAGGAGAGAAAATCAACATAGGGAGCAGTAGGCAGCGGGTCGCCCCACCAGCCGGCCGTAATCAGGTGATGAGGATCATGCTCCCGAACAAGCTGGCTGAGATGGGCCAGCCAGTCGACAACTTCCTGCCGGCTAAATTTGGCGTCTTCGGCAGACTGCGCCCCGTAATTAATGTCACCCTCGTTGCGTAAGTCCCAGGCCAAGATAGCTGGCTCGTTACGGTAGCGGCGGACGAGGTAAATCGTCTGGTTATCATAGTGAGCATGATCGGTATAGAGCGGGCGAAAGATGAGATCGGGCAGATCGTTGAGGGTCATAATCACTTTGAGGTTGCGCTCGCGGGCCAGTTCCAGGAGTTTATCAACCGTAGCCAGGGCGGCTTCGTTGGGAATAGCGTCTTCCGGCTGGCAGGTGAAAAGCTGCTCATACCAGAGGAAAACCCGTAACGTATTGAAGCTGGCCTGTTTGATCAGGTCCAACTCCTGGGCCATCTCCGCCGGGTCTGCTTCACTCAAAAAACGCTGCCACGGCGCATGGCGCGGGTAATAATTGACCCCCTTCACCTGGAAGGGCTGTCCCTGCCATTGCAACCGGTCTCCCTGCACGGTCACAAATTGGGTTGTGTCGGGCGTTGCGGCCGGGGCCGGGTCGGGGCGAGGGGTGGAGGTAGATAGGCAGGCGGGCGGCGTCGGTTTCGGCAGCGCCTTGAGTCGTACCAGGGCGTCCAGGGCTTCCTTACGTTGCGGGTCAATGGATAGGGCGGCGCGATACTGGGCAATAGCCGGGTCAACCTCACCCTTTTCTTCCAGGGCCACCCCATAGATATAGTGAGCGGCATACTTTTTGCTCAAAAGCGGCTCGTCGCCACAGCTTTGATCGACGGCGATGAGTTGCCCCAGAACGTCAAGCGTGACCGGCCAGTTTTGACCCCAATTGGCGTCGAGGTCGGCGCAAGTGGCGGGGGGGGGCAACGTTGCCGCGACAACGACAGTTGGGGGTTCAGTTGTCGGCGGGGGG
>CAZUNT010000022.1:25324-38960 GCA_964622215.1 uncultured Caldilineaceae bacterium | reverse complement strand
ATGCTTAAAAAAATAAAGGGTAAAAAAATTTTGGTTTTTTTAAAAGAGTTAATGGAGCTTCATCGTATGCAGGATAGGGTAAATGTCAAATTTGATAACCCTACCAGGGGATTTACTTATCAAGCACTTCCCGCACCTTCAATATCAGCTTACCCGGCGAAAAGGGTTTGGACAGAAATTCAACCTCGGTGGTAAGTAAGCCGTGCCGAACTACTGCATCCTCTGTGTAACCGGACATAAAGAGCACTTTCATCTGGGGCCGAACGGTCTTTAAATGTTCGGCCAACTCTCGACCACTCATTTGAGGCATCACCACATCTGTCACCAGCAAGTCAATCGTGCCCTGGTATTGTCTAGACAAGTCCAGGGCCTCGCCGCCATGCCGGGCGTCCAGGAGGGTATAGCCCTTGTCCTGCAGCGTGGTTCGCACCAGGTCACGCACTATTTCGGCGTCTTCAACCACCAGAATAGTCTCACTCCCGCCCAGGGTTACATACTGATTTTGAGGAGCTGTCGAGCAGCTAGGGGTTGTTTTGCCGATAGGTAGATAGATCTTAAACGTAGTGCCCTGCCCAGGCTCGCTGTAAACCGTGATATCACCCCCACTTTGCTTGATAATGCCATAGGCCGTGGCCAAGCCCAGACCGGTGCCTTTATCCGGCTCTTTGGTGGTAAAGAACGGTTCAAAGAGCCGGGCCTGAGTTTGCTCATCCATACCGCAGCCGGTATCAGTAATCGCCAGCATCACACAGGGTCCGGTCAAGGATCCGAGATGAGTTCTATCGTACCTATCGTTGAGATGAACATTACCGGTTTCGATGGTCAGCAGGCCGCCGGTAGGCATAGCGTCACGGGCATTGACCACAAGATTCATGACGACCTGCTCGATTTGGCCGGGGTCGGCGACGACAGAGCATAAACCTGGTTGAAGGTCGGTTGAAAGGGTGATATCCTCGCCGATAAGCCGCTCCAGCATCTTGCGTAAATTAGCCACCAGGTCGTTAAGGTCGAGAACGGCCGGGGCCAATTTCTGTTTGCGGCTGAAGGCGAGCAGTTGCCGGGTGAGGGCAGTGGCGCGCTCGCTGGCCCGCAGAATCTGCTCCAGGTCTGCCCGCAGCGAATCTTCAGCCGGCAGTCTATCTTGCATGAAGATAGAGTATCCCTGAATTACGGTGAGGAGGTTGTTAAAGTCATGAGCAACGCCGCCCGCCAGCCGGCCAATACTCTCCATTTTCTGAGCCTGGCGCAACTGCGCCTCGAGTTTCGCCTGGGACTGCTCGGCCCGCTTACGTTCGGTCACGTCGCGGTTCGCAGCCACCACGCCCACCGCTTTGCCACTGCTGTCTTTAACCAATGAAACCGACGCCAGAATATTGATTGCCGTGCCATCCTTGTGTTTCTGGGTTATTTCACCCTTCCACATCCCCTGCTCCAATAACTGTTGCCCACTCTGTTCTAATGAGTCGTCAAGATAATCCGTCCGGAGAATATCGTCGAACAGTTGGCCGATGACTTCGTTAGCGTTCCAACCGTAGAGCGCCTCTGCCGCCTGGTTCCAACTGGTGATCTTAGAATTCAGATCCGTGGCGATGATGGCATCGGAGACGTTTTGCAGGAGATTGGCTTGATAAAGTAGCTGTTCCTCGGCCCGGTGACGTTCCTGGCGCAGTTGTTTCTCCTCCAGGGCGTGGATTACCGCCTGGCCCAACCGCTTGAGATGTTCCTTGATAACATAGTCGGCCGCGCCGGCTTTCATACATTGAACGGCTGTGTCTTCATTGATTGCGCCGGTTAGGATAATCACCGGGGTGAAGGGTGTGTGCTCCAGGGCCAGTTTCAGCGCCGTTAAGCCATCGAAACGGGGCATTTGATAGTCCGAGATGACAAGGTCGGGCTGGAATATCTCCAGCGCCGCCAGATAGTCTTCACGTGTCTCCACCCGCTGAAAAACACACGATTTGAGGGCATGTTTGATTTCCCGTTCGGCCAGTTCGGCGTCGGTCGGCATGTCTTCGACAATTAGGATACGAACAGAGTCAGTCATAAGCTTGCTCCGGGCTTTTCTCGATAGCTGAAAACGAGGACCTAATTTATTGTATCATTTAGCCGGTTCATTCACAAGCAGCCAATAGAAACCAAGCTGGCTTATGGCTTCCACAAAGGCCTCGAAATCCACCGGCTTAACAACATAGCTATTAGCTCCAAGGGCGTAAGCCGTCTGGATGTCCGGGTCTTCGCGTGAAGAAGTCACCATAATCACCGGAATAGTGCGGGTTCGTTCATCTGCTTTAATCGCCTTGAGCACTTCAAGGCCGTTCAACTTGGGCAACTTCAGGTCAAGCAGCACCACCTTGGGACGGTTGATAAGCTCCTCCTGGCCAAAGATGAACTTCAGCGCTTCTACGCCATCCTCCGCCACAAAGAACTGGTTGGCAAGGTTACGTTTTTTGAGCGCCCGAATGGTTAATTCGGCATCCCGAGGGTTGTCTTCCACCAACAAAATATCTACCTGGTTCATCATCAATCTCCTTTCTGAGGTAAAGAAAAGTAAAATGTGGCTCCCTGGTCCACTGCACCTTCGGCCCAGACCCGCCCGCCGTGGCGGTGGATGATCCGCTGGACGATAGCCATGCCGACGCCGGTGCCGGCAAATTCTCGTTCGCTGTGTAGGCGTTGGAACACGCCGAAGAGCTTGTCGGCATAGCGCATGTCAAAGCCGGCCCCGTTATCGCGCACATAGTAAATAGTTTCGTCGCCCTCCCGTTGGCTGCCCACCTCGATAATTGCCCGTTCGCGTTTGGCGGAGAATTTGACCGCATTAGTGAGCAGGTTCACCCACACCTGGCGCAGCAAGGCCGGATCGCCTATGGCCGGGGGCAAGGGGTCAAGCCGGAAATCAATCCGCGCCCGCTCTACCGGCGTTGTCAACTCGTCAAACACCGCGGCGACCAGCGTCGCCATCTCAATCGGAGAAACCCGCATCTGAGCGCGGCTGAGGCGGGAGAAGGCCAGCAGATCATCAATCAACTGGCCCATCCGCTGGGTTTGATAACGGATAACGCTACACACCCGCTTACCTTCGGCGTCAAGCTGAGCTTCATACCCTGTGGCGAGGATGCGGGTATAGCCGTCAATAGCCCGTAGCGGCGCGCGCAGATCGTGGGAGACGGAGTAGGAGAAGGCTTCCAATTCTTTGTTGGCGGCTGCCAATTGGGCGGTACGTTCAATGACTCGTTGTTCCAGCTCTTCGTTCAACCGGCGTATTTCTTCTTCGGCTTGTTTGCGTTCGGTGATGTCACGAACAAGGGCGCAACTGAATTTATGGTCTCCAAATTCGATGAAATTAGCCACTATTTCCACCGAGATGAGCCGGCCGTCTTTGGCCCGATGTTTCGTTTCAAATGCCAGCTTATCCATTTCTTGGATATATTGCCACATCTTGGCCCATCCACTGCTCGAAAATCCCGGAGCGATGGCTGACAGCGGCATTTGAGTCAGCTCTTCACGGCTGTAGCCAAGCATACGACAGGCCGCCTCGTTCACATCCACAATCCGAGCCTCCGGGTTCATCCAATAAATGGCATCGGCCACGTTTTCTACAGTAAAACGAGTCAAGCGCAAGGCTTCCTCCATCCGCTTGCGCTCGGCTATCGAAGTTTTTAGACTGTCAACCATCAAGGCATTTTCCAGCGAGATGGCCATCTGGGCCGATAGCATCTGCAGCAATTCCAGGCGGTTGGCGGTGAAGGCCCCTACGGTTAAATTGTTCTCCAGGTATAACCCTAACTTGAGTTCGCCTTTATGCCAAATAGGCAAACACAAAACCGACTTAACCTTGTGCTCACGCAGGTAGGCTTCTGCCCCAAACTGCGGATCCTGGACAGCATGCGCCAGTACGACAGCTTGCCCGGAGTGAATGACGTAGTTGAAAACACTCAACGATAACGGGGCTGTCTCGGATAAGGGTAAGTGCAGTCCGGTTTGCATCGTTTGGCCCTGCACCTGGCCCTCAGCTTCGATGAACCAACCTTCCTCAGCCTGGTATAGAATTAGAGCACGTTCAGCGCCGGCGTTTTCCAGCAGAATCTTGAGCATTTCGGCTAATAAGTCGGCCAGTTGCACTGTTTGGGATAAGGTCTGGTTGGCTTTCAACAGGCTGTTGAGGTCTAGCCAGTTTGAGGGTGAGGTTTGGCCGAGTGATGGCGTGAGCTTAAGTCCATCCAACATAGTTTGGGGTAGTGAGGGGCGGGGGCTGAAACCCTGCCCAAACGTGGCCTGCAATTGCTCGACTTTAGCCGCAGCGCCCCATAAGCCGTATAGATTTTGCGCTTTTTGCAGATAAACGGAGGCCGGCTCCGAGTGACCCTGTTCTAACCAGAATTTACCGCACAGTTCATAGGCCAGGGCTTCTTCATGCAGAAACTCATTCTCTCTGGCCCCCCGGATGGCCTTTTCGTAGCCGGTCACGGCCTGCCAATAACGACCCTCAAGGCGAGCTTTTTCGGCCTCCATCAACGCTTGCTTATGCCGGTGATTCATCGGGGCGAAGCGCACCCAGACCTCAAGTTGTTCCAGGTTGCGGTTGATCCGCGCCAGAATTTGGGCTTGCTCCTCTGCCGGATGGCCGCCATACACCGCCGCATTGGCCAGCGTATCGTAGAAATAAAACAGGGGAATCAGATAGGTGCCGCCCCCATACAGCGAGTATGATTCGGTCTCGCGGAAGAAATTGACCGCCGCCTGAGGCTGGCCAAACAAATAGTGCAGCCAGGCTTTATAGAAGAAAATCCGAAACACATCGGCCAGATCGTTGAGCTGGAAGGCCAGGGCCAGCATTTCCTGCTCGTCATAGACATCCCCCCTGAGTATCCAGGGGGTCTCACTTTTGCCTTGCAGGTTGAGGATGGCCTGATGAACCAGTAAACACCAATCCTTTAACCGCCCCATTTGGATTTTTTGGCACGTCTCCTCTTCTTGCTGGCTGACTGCTTCCGCTTTTTCCAAAGGAACACCTAAGAACAAATGATGCCAGGTTTGCCACCAGGCGCAGTAGCCGGTGAATTGAAACGTGCCGGAGATCAAACCCTTTTGCACTCCCTCAACGAAAATGGGCAGGGTGTGTTTCAGATGGTCATACCGATGCACGATAAACCCACCCAAAAGCAGGCTCAGCGGGGAGATGGGATTATCCGCACGATACCGTTCTTCAAATAATTGCATGGTTTTATCCGCCAGAAGGCGCGCTTTGGGGATATCGTGCAAGCCGAAACAGAGATTTGAGGTAAAAGTCATGAGAGTCACCGGCGCCCAAGGAGTCAAGCCTTGTTCAATACATAGTCTGGCGATCTGGGATACGAACATTACGTGGAGAGGTATATTCGAATTATACGTTGCACCATTGATGACTGAAGCGACTTCCAGGATCAACCCGACCTCAGCCGGAGCCTCAGAGAGATAGCGTAACGTTTCTATCCGGGCTGGGGTCAACCATTCAGCCGTTTCCTGTAAGTAGTGGAAAGCTTCTTCAGGAGAAGGATAACGATTGACCGGAATCCCCATAGCTTGAACAAAGGTTAAACCTAACTCGATTGCTTCGGCATAGTTACCGCGATAGAGCAAGCCCTGGATTTTAGCTTGCTTCACCTGGGCTGTATCGGCAACGGTACGAGCCTGGGCTTCGGTGATTTGAAAAATCCGATCCAACTGCTCAAAATCACCGGTCAGGGAGAAGACGGTGGCTAACTGCGAATGAAGCCTCAACATCCAATCATACCGACCGGTCCAGGCATCGGCGGGCATCAGGGCCAGGGCGGCTTCCAGATAGACCTGGGCCGACCGAAACGCCGCCGCCCCATAGGCCAGGTCGGCGGCTTGCATATTTAGCTCAGCTAAATGCAGCCGCTCGGTTTCAGCCGTGATAAGCAGGCCGGCTTGATTATAGTGCTGCACGATAACAAAGATCTGCTGCTCCAGCGCGGCGGCCGGGGTGTTGGCCAACAACAACCGGCCAATTTCTAAATGGACGGCCTGCCGTTCCGGGGCGGGAATTTGGGTATAGGCGGCTTGCTGCACCCGGTCATGCAGAAAGCTAAAGCGAGCCTGGGCCGCCGTGTCAGGC
This sequence comes from uncultured Caldilineaceae bacterium, assembly GCA_964622215.1. Classification (GTDB taxonomy): domain Bacteria; phylum Chloroflexota; class Anaerolineae; order 4572-78; family J111; genus DSQQ01. The sequence goes on along the minus strand of CAZUNT010000022.1, from coordinate 32,842 downwards.
AATTTGTAGTAATCATCCAGGGGACTGACTAAACCCTGGGTCAAGGCTTCCTCTAACTTGGCCAGCGTGGTTGGCTCACTCCTTTGGCCTATCACGGTGAGGGTCTGCAAGTCAAACTCATTCCCCATGCAGGCTGCCAACTGCAATAAATGGGCGGTTTCCGGAGGGAGTTTTTTCAGCTTCCCGGCCATCAACTCAACCACATTAGCGGTAATATTTTGGGCTTTAATCTGCGCTATATCCCACCTCCAGCGGCGGGTATCAAAATCAAAGTAGAGCCACCCCTCTTCATACAAATTCTGCAAAAATTGGTGGGTGAAAAAGGCATTACCCTGGGTTTTCCCATAGACTAATTCGGTCAGGGCTTGGCTGTCGGCCGGGGCACAGGCCAGGCTCTCTTGAATGAGTTGCCGCACATCCTCCACTTGCAGGTTCCCCAATTGAATGGTTTGCAGCGCAACCCCCGCGCCGGCCAGAGTATTGAGGGTCGTTATGAAGGGATGGGTCCGCTCCACGGCCTTATCCCGATAGGCTCCCAGCAGCAGCAAGTGGGTATTGACTTCATTTGTCAGCAAAACCTTCAACAATTCCAGCGAGGCCAAATCCGCCCACTGCCAATCGTCGATAAACACAACCAGTGGGTGTTCGGCCGTGCTGATGGCCTGCACAAAGTTTTGAAAGGTCAAGGTGAAGCGGTTGCGGCTCTCCGGCCCACTCAAATGCGTCACCGCCGGCTGCGGGCCGATGACCTGCTCCAAATGGGGGATGATTTCCGTCAATACGGCCCCATTGCTGCCTACAGCGGCTAAGATCTTGTCTCGCCATTGTTGTAGGGTGACCTCTCGTTCGGTCAGCAGTAAATCGGCCAACTCATTAAAGGCCTGGCTGAAGGCCGCATAAGGGGTGTGCTGCTGATATTGGTCAAACTTGCCGCTGATAAAATAACCCCGTTTTTCGGTGATGGGTTTGTGCATCTCCGCCACCAGGGCCGACTTGCCGACGCCCGCACTGCCGGCCACCAGCATGAACTCCTGGCTGCCCGCGGCGGCTCGCTCAAACGCAGCCAGCAAAGTGGCCATCTCGCCGGACCGCCCATACAATTTTGGCGGGATTCGGAGTTGGCCTGAGTAATCATCCTGACCTAACTCAAACCTTAAACCGGCCAGGTTTTCGAAACCTGTCCGGCCTGTTAAAGCGGCCAGGCACCGTTCCAGATCCGCTTGCAAGCCAAAGGCGGATTGGTAGCGGTCTTCAGCGTTCTTGGCCAGCAGTTTCAGCACGATGTCAGACAGAATGGGAGGCACATCCGGGTTCAAGACTGTAACCGGCTGAGGGGCTTTGGCCAGATGGGCATGCACCAGAGCCAATGGATTATCGCTCTCAAACGGCAGGTGACCGGTCAGCATCTCATAGAAAGTCACCCCCAGCGAGTACAAATCGGTGCGATAATCAACCACCCGGTTCATCCGGCCGGTCTGCTCCGGCGAAATGTAGGCCAGGGTGCCGGCTAACCCCTCCGGGTTGCCCAGGTGTTGGACCCGTAAGTCAAGCCGTGAGGCTAAACCAAAATCAATCAGTTTAACTTGTTTTGTTTCCAGGTTGACCAGGACATTGTGGCTGTTAATATCCCGGTGGATGATATGGCGCTGGTGCAGCTCGCCCAGGGCCTGGGCGATATGAACAGCCGCCTGCAGAAAGTCAACCGGCGGTTGTCTCTGCTCCACATAGGCTTGTTTAAGGGTCTGCCCGGTAATATATTCCAGCACCAGGGCAGGTTTATCCTCGATTCTGGTTTGGGCAATAGCTTTCCGGACGCTGTCAACCGCCAGGTCTTTGGTAAATTCGTATTCGTTGTTGAAGCGGATAAGCTGGAGAGGCGTAGGGAAGTCGGTCTTTAAGACTTTGATCACCACAGGCCGGTCATACTCGCCGGCCGGTTGATAATAAACGAGCGAATTATTACTTTCGTGGATGAGTGTCAGTGGTTGGCTTAACGACGTCATGGTTTTACTCCTTGGAGCCGGTCCATTTTGGTCTCACCCGGTTGACCGGCAAGATAGCCCCCTATGGATCATAGCTTATCTTCCTTTTGCGGTAGGGTGAAGCTAAACGTAGCGCCCTGATCAGGCTCACTTTCCGCCCAGACTCGTCCCCCGTGACGGTAGATCACCCGCTGGACGATGGCCAGGCCGACGCCGGTGCCTTCAAATTCTTGTTGGCCGTGCAGGCGTTGGAACACGCCAAAGAGCTTATCAACGTAGCGCATGTCAAAGCCGGCTCCGTTATCGCGAACATAATAGATGGTCTCTCCCGCCTCCTGGCTGCTGCCCACTTCGATGACGGCCCGCTCACGTTTGGCAGAGAACTTGAGCGCGTTGGCCAGCAAGTTCATCCACACCTGGCGGATCAAGGCCGGATCGCCCACCGCCAGGGGTAAAGGGTCAAGCCGAAAATCGATGTGTTCCCGCCTGCCAGGCGTGGTCATCTCCTGAAACACCGACCTGGCCAGCGTCTCCATATCGATGGGCGACAAACGCATTTCGGCCCGGCTGAGACGAGAGAAGGCCAGCAGGTCGTCAATCAACTGGCCCATTCGTCGGGTTTGATGCCGAATGACGGTGCAGAGTCGCTGGCCCTCGGCGTCCAGAGACGACTCATAGTCGTGCATAAGAATATGGGTATACCCGTCTATAGCTCGCAGCGGCGTCCGCAAGTCGTGCGAGATGGAATAGGAAAATGCTTCCAATTCCCGGTTGGCGGCTGACAATTGGGCCGTACGTTCAACAACTCGTTGTTCCAGTTCTTCGTTCAACCGGCGTATTTCTTCTTCGGCTCGCCGGCGCTCGGTGATGTCTTCGTACACGCCCAAAACACCATAGACATCCCCGTGGCTATCCACCAGAGGCAGCTTGGTCGTGTCAATCCACAACCGGGCGCCATCCGCCTGCTGGAGCGGCTCGATAATATGCCGCTTCGGCGTCTGGCCGGCAATCACCTGCGCATCATCGGCGCGGTATGCCTCGGCTTCATACTGCGGCCAGGGGAGGTCAAAATCGGTTTTGCCGATAATATCCTCCGGGGTTGAGATCCCGACGGCGGCGGCAAAGACCTGATTGCAGCCTAGATACACACTGTCTTTGTTTTTCCAGAAAATGGACTGGGGAACGGTGTCCAGAATCTGTTTGAGCATGGCGCGGCTCTGGCGTAGCGCCTCTTCCGCCTGTTTGCGCTCGGCGATTTGCTGCTCCAGGCCGGTGATGAGGCGCCGCAATTTCCCGGTCATACTATTAAAAGCGTCGGCTAAAATGCCTAACTCGTCCTGGCGGGTGACCTCCACCTGCTGCGACAGGTCACCGGTGCTGATAACCTCAGCCGCCGCCGCCATAACTTGAATGGGCTGCACAATCTGCCGGACCATCAGCACCCCCAGGGCCCCGGATAACCCTAACACAGTCATCATCAGGGCTACGGTAATCAGGACCGTCTTGATAGCCAGGGCTAAAGCTTCAGAGATAGGCTGCTCGGCGACAACATAAAATTCTTGTTGGCCCAAACGAATCGGGTCAACGGCCAGAACGACCCTTGATCCGGCTAAACCGGAGTGGATACCGTTCCCGTTGGGTATGTTAAAGCGGCTGCCCCGCAACACCACCGAAGGATCGCGGTGCGCTACCACGTCACCATGGGCGTCAACAATGTAGACGCTTTGGCCCGGGCCGACCCGGATACTCGCGATTAGATCCCAGATTTTTTTAAGGCGCATTTCGGCGCTGAGCACCCCGCTTACCTGGTCAGTGCGTACATCAAACAGGGGCATGGCGATGGTCATTAAGGGTTCAGCGGTAATCTCATCAAACCGAACCGGACTGTAATAGACCTGACCGGTAGTCTGAGGAAGGACAAACTCATCAGCCTCGGCGCGGTCGCTCAGATTGGTGGGGGTCAGGTCCAGGCGCGTAAGATAAATCTGCTCTCGCCCCTGGCTATCCAGCAAAACCAGTTCTTCAAAAATGTATTGATACGAAAGCAACCCTGACAAGAGGCTGCGTTGTTGGGCCTGGTCCAACCTCTGCAACTCCTGTGTCCGGCTAACAAAGCGCAACATGTTCTCTTGTTGCTCAAAGAAGCTTGTCACCTGGGTGGCCACACGTTGCGCCACCTCGACCTGCAAGTTGAGCGCTTGCTGCTGTTGGGTGACAAAACTTTGCCAGGTCAAAATGACCCCGACCAGCAACAGGGGGCCAATGGCCAAACCGGTGAAGGCGAAGGTTAATCGTTTACCGATGCTGCTTTTCATACTTTCCGCCCTTATTTTTCAAATTCCCACCTGAGAAAAATCTTTGTTAATCCCCTTTCCGAGGAAAGGTAAAGTAAAAGGTAGCCCCCCGGTCCACTTCGCCTTCGGCCCAAATCCGTCCACCGTGGCGGTGGATCACCCGCTGGACGATGGCCAGACCGACCCCGGTGCCGGCAAATTCCCTTTGGCTGTGCAGGCGTTGGAACACGCTAAACAGCCTGTCCGCATACTGCATATCAAAGCCTGCTCCATTGTCGCGCACCCAGTAGACGGTTTCACGGCCACCCTGTTGGCTGCCCACTTCGATGACCGCTCGCTCTCGTTTGGCGGAGAACTTGAGAGCATTGGCCAGCAGGTTGATCCAGACCTGGCGGATCAAGGCCGGGTCGCCTACTGCCGGAGGCAAGTCGCCCATACGGAAATCAAGCTGCTCCCGGCTCTCGGCCGTCGTTAAATCGGAAAATACCGATTTAACCAACTGCGCCATATCAATCAAGACAGGCTGCATCATAGTGCGGCCCAGACGGGAGAAGGCCAGCAGATCGTCAATCAACTGGCCCATCCGCCGGGTTTCGTTACGGATAATACCACAGACACGCTGGCCTTCGGCAGTGAGGGCTGACTCATAATCTTCCACCAGAATGCGCGTATACCCGTCTACGGCTCGCAAGGGCACTCGCAAATCGTGAGAGACGGAGTAGGAGAACGCCTCTAACTCCTTATTAGCCGCTTCCAGTTGGGCGGTACGTTCGGCGACGCGCTGTTCCAGTTCTTCATTCAACTGGCGGATTTCCACTTCGGCCTGTTTGCGGTCGGTGATGTCATGGATTACCCCAGTGACTTTAAGCGGAAGCCCTTTTGTATCTTTTTCCAGTTCGGCAATGGAAATGACTGTTTTTCTCTTCTGGGTATCATGGGTGATTATATCAAATTCAAGGTTATATTCCTGGCCCCGTTCAATTAGATCAACAAGCGCCTGATGCACTCTCTCCCGTTCCGGAATGCAGTTTTCTACTTCATCTGTGGTAAGAGTAACAGCCTGCGGATCAAACTCGAATATTCTCTTGGCCTCATCCGATCCCCAGAATTTGGTCGTTTGAATATCGTATTCCCAATTCCCCACGTGACCCAATGCTTGCGCCTGGCGATATCTTTCTTCGCCTGTCCTCAGCGCTTGCTCCACCTGCTTGCGCTCGGTAATGTCCTGAATCGTGCCGATCATTTTGATCGTGTTGCCGGCCTCGTCGAACTCCAGTTCGCCGGAACCATGCATCCACCGTTCCTGCTGATCGTCATACCGGATAATCCGATAATCTTTGTCAAAGCGGTTATGTTCAGCCAGGACATACTGGTGGAGATAGTGGAGCATTTCCTCTTTTTGCTCCGGGTGAACCAGCATAATCCAGCCCTCCACGTCTTTCGGGAAAGTATCATCTATCCCGAAGATCTCGTCCAGGCCCGGGGAACTGATCCATTTGCCCGTTCTGATATCCAAATAGTAGGACCCAAGCCGGGCCACAGACTGTGATTTTCTCAAAAAGAATTCACTTTCCCGCAACGCTTCTTCAGCCCGCTTGCGCTCGGTGATATCAATGGCAATGCCGATAACGCCGGTTAGTATGCCCTCCAGGTTGTAGTAGGGCGAGTAAACCACATCGAACACAACGTCCTGGACCACGTTGATAACGTGTGTTGGGACACCGGCGAGCGCACCTTTGATACCCTCAAGCACCGAGGGGTAATCTTGATAAAGCTCTAAAGCTGACCGGCCGGCCACCTGGCCCGGTGATAGGCCAAGTTTAACCAGCGCCTGTCCCTCAGAGAGCAGGAATCTGCCTTCCCGGTCGAGGATAAAAATGATCGCCTGAGCACTTTGGACCACCGCCCGGAATTTTTGCTCACTTTCCTGCAGCGCCAGCTCGGCCCGCTTACGCTCGGTAATATCGCGGAAAAAGGCAGTCATCCGGTTGGGTCCGGTTTGGAAGGCGTGAACTTCAAACGCACCACGAATCTGGCCTTCATCGTAATCTGACTGATCGACATCGAAATTTTCCCCGCCGGCGGCAACTCGCCGGTAAGCTGCCGGGATAGGTGAATCCACGAGACCAGGGAAAGCCGCCTCGATGGTTTTGCCGATGAGTAAGGCATGGTCAACGCCCAGAATTTTATCGGCCGACGGGTTGCCCCCCACAAAGATCAGGCAGCCATCAGGCTGAAGTTCATATGAATGGGCGCCGAACGGGGCCCTATCAATAATGGCTCGTAAACGGGCCTCACTCGCAAGCAGGGCTTCCTCCGCCTGTTTGCGCTCGGTAATATCGCGGGCAGCAGCGTATATGAGATTCCCCACCGGGTAGGATCGCCACTCAATCCAACGATAAGAACCGTCTTGGCAGCGATACCGGTTCACGAAGTTCAACACAGATCTCTGAGCGCCTAATTCGCCGAGGGCGGCCAGAGTACTGGCCTGATCCTCGGGATGCACCAGGTCGAGGAAACGCTTTCCTTCAAGCTCCGCCAGCGAATAGCCCAGGACGACTTTCCACTGGGGATTCAGCCGGCGGAAATAACCGTCCGTGTCGGCAATACACAGTAGATCGAGCGCTACGGTGAAGAACCGGTCAAGCTCTTCAATCTTCTCTCGCAACGTCTCCTCCGCCTGCTTGTGCTCGGTGATGTCAACCACAATCCCTTGAAAATGGGTGATGTTGCCGTTGGCGTCCCGTTCAACGAAGGTCCGGTCATCCAGCCAGCGTACTTGCCTATCTTTGGTAATGATCCGGTATTCTTGTTGGAAATGCTCTACTCCACTCGCGGAATAGGCTTGCACTTCACGCTCGACCCGTTCTAAATCGTCGGGATGCACCAGGGAAGCGAACATGACTGATTGGTCGAGAAACTCTGCGGGGGTATAACCGATCTGGGCGACATTTTGCGAAGCCAGCACCACCGGCCAGCCTGCGGCGGCTTTCCAGCGGAACAGCATCACCGGACTGTTTTCCACTATCAGGTTTGCTTGCCGCAGGGCTTCCTCGATCCGTTTGCGCTCGGTGATGTCGACCATCACCGCCACATTACCGGAAACTTTGCCTTCCGCATCGTGCAGGGGCGAAGCATAAATGCTGTAATCGATGGGGGTACCGTCACGTTTTTGCCGGTGTACTTCCACGCCATCCAAGGTTTTCCCGCTGCGGATCCGTTCCCGAAACCGTTCAAACTCT